>CAOJZV010000015.1 GCA_948466255.1 uncultured Bacillota bacterium
AGCACCTCAATTCTCAAAGAGATAATTATTACAAACCAAAAAGTTGGATTATATTCCAGCTTTTTTCTTACCAAAAAATGTAAAATTTGCTGTAAAGGTAAGAAAAATGTAAAAAAATCTATTGAATAAAAAAATAAGGCTGCATATAATTATTAATATAAAGGAAGAATGCCGAAATAAGAATAAGTTCGGGGCTGAACTAGTATTAGTGTCAATTCATTAATGGTATAATTTCGGTATTCGAAGAGTCTATGACTCTTCCTTTTTATTTGCCTAAAAATCAATAATAAGTTATAATTAATAACAGGTGATTTTATGTTAAAAGTAAGTAGTGAATGGAAAGATTATGAATGTATAGACGCAGGAAATGGGGAAAAATTAGAACGTTGGGGGGAGATCATTTTAAGAAGGCCTGACCCTCAAGCCATGTGGGAAACAAAATTTGATAAAGCTTGGACTAAAGTAGATGGGCATTATCACCGCTCCAACCAAGGTGGCGGATACTGGGATTTTCAAACAAAACTTCCAGAATATTGGACAGTATCTTATAAAGATTTAACTTTTAAAGTAACTCCTACAAATTTCAAACATACAGGATTATTCCCGGAACAAGCTACAAATTGGGATTTTATGATGAATAAAATAAAAGAAGCAAATAGACCAATAAAAGTATTAAACCTATTTGCCTATACAGGTGGTGCTACAATGGCATGCGCAAAAGCTGGTGCTGAGGTAGTTCAGGTTGATGCTTCGAAAGGTATGACTCAGTGGGCTAAAGAAAATATGAAATTATGTAATTTAGAAGATAGAACAATTAGATTTATCGTTGATGATTGCTTAAAATTTGTAGAACGTGAATATCGCAGAGGCCATAAATACGATGCTATAGTAATGGATCCACCAAGCTATGGAAGAGGTCCAAATAAAGAAGTTTGGAAATTTGAAAAAAACATTGCATTATTATTAGAAGCGTGTTTAAAAATATTAAGCGATAAACCAATCTTCTTACTTATTAATTCATATACTACAGGAGTTTCAAATGTTGTATTAGGCAATATGCTTAAAACTTCTATGCTTCCAATTTATCCAAATGGTAAAGTAGAAACAGGAGAAGTAGGTCTTCAAATAACCAAAAATGATTTAATCTTACCTTGCGGAATATATGGAAGATGGGAAAGTAATGATTAATATAATTTATGAAGATAATCATTTATTAGTTGTAGAAAAACCAATAAATATTCCAGTACAAGCTGATTCTAGTAATAATAAAGACTTACTTACTATTTTAAAAGAATATTTAAAAGAAAAATATAAGAAACCCGGTAATGTTTATTTAGGATTAGTTCATAGATTAGATAGGCCAGTAGGCGGTGTAATGGTGTTTGCTAAAACAAGTAAAGCAGCTTCTAGATTAAGTAAGCAAGTAAAAGAAAAAACAATAAAAAAAACATATATGGCTGTTGTAGAAGGTAAACCCAATAAAGAAAGAACGTTAAAAGATAAGTTAGAAAAAGATCCAAAAACTAATATAACAAAAGTATCACCAAACGGAAAAGAAGCAATATTAAATTATAAAGTAATAAATACAAAAGATAATCTTTCATTAGTACAAATTAATTTAATAACTGGTAGGTCTCACCAAATAAGAGTACAATTTTCATCTAGAAATTATCCACTATATGGTGACCAAAAATATAATAAAAATCCTAAAAAAGATCAAATAGCTTTATTCGCCCAAAAACTAGAATTTATTCATCCAACAACTAAAGAAAAACTAATTTTTGAATTACCTTTACCAAATAGATATCCATTTAACATATTCTAACAGGAATATGTTTTTATATATAAGAAAAGAACATTTTTCATTATAGATATATGTAAACAAAAAAATACTATATCTTACAAACTACTTGACAATACCAAGTACTACCTTTATAATAATTTTTAAGGAGTTAAAAACATGAAAAAAGCTATATATATAATTGGTAGTCTCTTAGTAGCTATAACAATATTAATAATATTTATATTAAGTGGTAATAAAGTACCAGTAAAACAACAACTAAAAAAATTAGATTTAAATAATGTAAACAAAGTTATGCTTGTCGCTCATCCAGACGATGAAACAATTTGGGGTGGAGTACACCTGTTAGAAGATAATTATTTAGTAGTATGTCTAACTTGTGGGACAAATAAAACAAGAGTAAAAGAAATTCAAAAAGTTATAGACTATAGTGACGATAGACTAATTATGCTAGGGTATCCGGATAAAGTATGGGGTAAACGTAGCGATTGGAAATATGAAATAAAAGATATAAAAAAAGATATTAAACAAATTTTAAAAGCAAAAGACTGGGAATTAGTTGTAACTCATAATCCAGAAGGTGAGTATGGGCATCAGCATCATAAAATGACAAGTAGTATAGTTACAGAATTATATGGTAAACAAGATAAACTATATTATTTTGGAAAATATTATAAAAAAAGCCAAATCAAACAAATCGATAAAAAAAGTATATTAAACCAAAATTTATTAAATAAGAAAACAAACGATATGCTTCCAATGTATAAAAGCCAAGGATTTATTGATGACTACTTTGGTCATATGTACCCATATGAAGATTGGGTAAAAAGTACAGATTGGAAATAAAATTATAGAGTAGAAAGCAGTGGCAGTATGAATAAAATAAAACTAATCAAAAAAGACTATATAAACATAACAATAATAAGTGCCTTATATTTATTAGTTGCTTTAATTATAACTCATGGGGAAAATGTGTATGGTTCCACTACTGATTGGGGTATCCAGCACTATGCCATCCCCGAATATTTTAGAACACTTTTTTATGATACTGGTAACTTATTCCCACAATTTGCACCTAACCTAGGCGCTGGTCAAAATATTTTCTATTTTGCTTATTATGGCTTACTTAGTCCAATAATTTTAATATCATATTTATTCCCATTTATAGAAATGAGTAATTATATAATAATAAGCACAATAATTACAGGAATATTAAGTATATTTTTATTTTATAAGTGGCTTAAAAATAACAATTATAATACGACGATTTGTTTTGTAACAACCTTCTTATTTCTATGTGCTGCACCATTAATATTTCAAAGCCATAGACATATTATGTTTATAAATTACATGCCATTTTTAATATTAGGGCTAATGGGAGTAGATAAACATTTTAAAGAAAGTAAAAGTTGGTTATTAATTATAAGTATATTTTTAATAATAATGACAAGCTATTTCTATAGTGTTGGCTCAATAGTTTGTATAGTTATATATGGAATTTATAATTATTTAAAAACCGATAAAAATCCAGATTTTAAAAAATTTATAAAAGCATCTATAAAATTTGCTATCCCAGTTATTATTGCAATAATGATGGCTGCAATATTATTGTATCCAGTTATATACGCTTTGCTAAGCGGCCGTGTTCATGGTAATGTTCCGATTAATATAGTGGAACTAATTACCCCACACTTTGGATTAGAATATTTACTTTACAGTCCATATTCTGTTGGCTTAACAGCTATTTTAATTATCGCTTTATTCTCAAATTTAGTATTAAAAAATATTGCCGATAGATTTTTAAATATAACTCTAATTGCCATTATAACCGCTAATATATTTGTATATATTTTAAATGGAACGTTATATTTAGATGGAAAAGCCCTTATCCCTCTTCTTCCAATTTATTGTTTAACAATCGCTAAATTTTTACAATCTGTATTTAATAATAAATTACAATTTCATACAATCCTTAATATGTTTGCCATTACTTTGATATTTACGATTCTATTTTCACACGTACCGTATTCAATAGGATATATGATAGATGGAATTATATTAATGTTAATATTTAATTTGTATTATAAAACAAAAAATAAAAAAGTATTGATAATTCCTATTATGATAATAGCTTATATAATATGTATTTGTACCAATTTTGGTGATACTCTTATAACCAAAGAGGGACACAAACTGCAAAATAATCCAGATATAACTAAGCTAGTAAATAAAATAACTAATGAAGACAAGTCATACTATCGTATATATATTGATACAAAGGGTGATAATAATGTTAATAGAATATTAAATATTGATGAAAATTTATTAACTTTATATTCATCAACTTATAATAAACAATATAATAGTTTTTTCTATCATACATTTAATAATAATATAAAATATCGTAATTCAGTTATAACTCACGAAAACAAAAATATAATATTTGAAACATATATGGGTGTAAAATATCTAATAACTAATAAAAAAGTTCCACTAGGTTACAAACAAATAGCTAAAAAGGGAGAATATAAACTTTATATTAATGAAGATGCAATGCCTGTTGGGTATGCCACCTCAAATGTTTTAAATGAAGATCAATATAAAACATTAAAATTCCCATATAAACTAGAAGCTATGGTTAATAATATAATCGTTGAAGGTGTACCTAATAAACTCCTCACGTTACATATGGAAAAATATAAACCACAAATTCAATCAATAAAACAGAAAAATCTAATAATAAAAGAAAAAGCCCATAAGAAAATTATTATGGCAAAAGATAATGCATATCTAAAAATAAAATTAAAAGAAAAAATTAAAAATAAAATACTTTTAATTAGAATTCATGTTTCAAATCCACAAAGCTGTAACCAAGGCGATACAGCCATAACCATTAATGGAGTAAAAAACAAATTAACCTGTAAAGAATGGAAATATTATAATCATAATCAAACCTTTGACTATACTCTTTCAAATCCAAAAGGAATTAAAACATTAGATATACAATTTGCCAAAGGAAAATACACAATAAATAAAATACAAGTATACAATCTAGATTATAAATACATTAAAGATTTAAAAAATACTGTGGATTCATTTATAGTTGATAAAGATGCCACTAAGGGCGACACGATAAAGGGAGAAATAAATGTCATACAAGATGGCTATTTTAACTTAAGCGTTCCTTACGATGAAGGATTTAAAATTAAAGTAGATGGCAAAGAAACAAAATACAAGAAATCAAATGGAGTTTTTGTCGGATTTAAAATTAATAAGGGGCATCACAAAATAGAAATAAATTATGAAGCACCAAATTTTAAAGAAGGTTTTATCATAACTATAATGGGATTTATAATATTTATAATTTTAATAATATATCAATCTTTAAAATTAAGAAAGATAAAACAACAAAAATCGGAAATTCGCATAAAAAAATATACAAAAAAAGAAAGTTCGTAAAAACGGACTTTTTTTCATTTTTAACAAGGAATTTGGTATATAAATCTCGTATATTATATACGAGGCGGAAAAGCTAGGTTTAACCTCCGAATGAAAGGGGGTGAGGTCTATGGGAGGTATAATTGGAATTCTTAGTAATTCTTGTAGTACTTTTAGTTTTACTAAAAGACTATACCGACAAATAGTAGGCACAAAAAAACCTAGCCTAAGCTAGGACCAAACCTTGGAGGTTAAGCCTAGTGGCCGCCTCACTAAATTTATTTTATCATATTTAAATATATTATGCAAGAAAGGAGAAAAATATGAAAAAATTAAGTTTAATTATTTTAAGTGTTTGTATATTTGTATTTAGTTTAGGGAGTGTAAGAGCTGAAACTATTAGCTATAAAAGATTACCTAATATCTATTTTAATTTAACAGTTGATGGAAAAGCCGAATCAAATCATGTAACCGCATTTATTTTAGGGAATCGTTTAGCTTACTGTATCGAACCAGGGAAAGATATTACAACAAAAACTTACGATACATATAAAGATTGGTCTAAAACAAATTTTTCTAAGGAAACAAGAGATTATATTGAAAAATTAGGATATTATGGCTATGAATATCCAGGACATCAAACCGATAAATATTATATAGCTACCCAAGAATTAATCTGGAAAACTGTGAACAAAAATACAAGTATTTATTGGACAACTGGTGAAAACGGAGGTGGACAAGTTATAAATATTGAAAAAGAAAAACAAGATATTTTAGATTTAGTTAATAGTCATGATATAAAGCCCTCATTTATTGATGAAAAAATAAATGGAAAAGTTGGTGAAACAATTGAAATAGAAGATACAAATAAAGTTTTAAATAACTATGAAATAAGTGACAGTAAAAACCACAAAGTAGAAATTAAAGATAATAAATTATTAATTACATTCAATAATGAAGAAACAGATCCAGAAAAACTTATTTTAACTAAAAAGAAATACGATAGTAAAACATTATTAGTATACGTCAAAGAAGATTCACAAAAATTAGCTGCTTTAAGACTTTCAAGTGATGAAACCGAAACGATTGAAATTCAAAATTATAAAGAAAAAGAATCAGAAAAAGAAATTGTAAAAGTTCCAAGTACAGCTGATGACGATATAATTAAAAAATTTGGTGTTAAATGGATAACAAAAAATAATGTCAAAAAATTTAATTAAAGTAGTTTCGTTATTAATAATTCCAATACAATTAAATATTGCTTCAGCGGATATTCAAACGAAAACAAATCCGATTTTAGAAATTCCTAAAATAAATTTAAAACAAGAATTTTATCCTAATGATAAAGAAAAAAATAATGTGGATAAAGGTATTCAAGTGATAGAAACATCCAAAATGCCAAATAAAAAAGGTAATCTAATTTTAGCCTCCCATAGTGGAAATTCTAAAATATCCTATTTTAAAAATTTAGATAAACTAAATATAAATGATATAGTTTATATTTATTATCAAAACAAAAAATACAAATATATTATAACTAACATTTATGATGTTGAAAAAACTGGTTATGTTGATATTAAACGAAATAAAAATAGACAAGCACTCACACTAATAACATGTAAAAAAAACACCAATAAACAAACGGTATTTATTGGTTATCTTGCACCTTAAAGGTGCATTTTTATTTAATGAATAACAATTAAACACATATACTTAAATAGGTGATTATATGAAAAGCTATAAAGTAGGTGTTTTTTTAGTGTTTGCAGTTTTATTATGCGCGTTTAACTTTGTAAGTGCTAAAAACAAAGAACTCCCACTCATATCAAAAATAATTTATCTTGATCCAGGGCATGGTGGATATGACCCAGGAGCTTATTATAAAAATGTTAAAGAATCAGAATTAAATTTACAATTAAGTAACCGCATTATGAAGGCTTTAAAAGAAGATGGAGCAACCGTATACCTAACTAGATATGATGACTATGAATTATCTGTAAATAATGCTTATAATAGAAAACGTAGTGATTTGTCTAGAAGGGCTAACATAATAAATAAATCAGGTTGTGACATGTTTATATCAGTTCATTTAAATGCCTCTGAAAATGAAACCTGGTATGGAGCCCAAGTATATTATGATACTATTAATCCAGAAAACGAAAAAATCGCTGCTATTTTCCAAGAAGAATTAAAAAGATATTTAAATACAAGAAGAGATTATAAAGAAAACAGTACAAAATACCTTCAAAGAAGAGTTAATAGACCAGGTGTATTATTAGAAGCAGGTTTTCTATCGAATGCTAATGAAAGATATTTGCTTCAAAAACAATCATATCAAGATAAAATCGCTGAAGTGGTTAGAAAAGCAGTAGTAAAGTATTATAGTCAGTAAAGAATAGAAATGTTTTTCGCATAATCTAATAAAATATGGTATAATTAAACTAGGTGATAGGATGGCAAACATGAAGAAAAAAATATTTAAAACAATTGATGAACAAATAGATATTTTAAAAGCAAGAGGATTAGTAGTAGAAGATGAAAAAAAAGCAAGAGAAGTATTATTTAGAGAAAATTATTTTTTCTTAAGTGGTTATCGCCACATGTTTACTTTACCAGAAAATAAAAATCAATTTATACCAGGCACACAATTTGAAGAATTATATGGAGTATTTATTTTCGACCGAAGAATTAGAAATACCTTTTTTAAAAATATCTTAATAATAGAAAATAATATAAAATCTATTATGAGTTACCAACTGTCAAAAAAGTATGGATTTAAAGAAAAAGATTATTTAAATCCAAAAAACTTTACGCAGGACAAGCTAGATGAAAGGCAAGTACATGATATTTTAAATAAAGTTAGAAGACAAATTAGAATAAATGGTAGGAAGCATACTGCCACAATGCACTATATTGATAATTATGGCTATATTCCACTATGGATCTTAGTAAAAGTACTATCGTTTGGAACAATGGCAGAATTTTATAGTATCCTAAAAAAAGAAGACCAACAAAACATTGCTGATATATACAATTTAGATAGAGAAACATTAGAAATTTATTTAATCATCTTATCTAATTTTAGAAATGTATGTGCTCATGAAGATATTTTATATGAACATCGCACGCAAAGGGCCATTCCAGATTGTAAGTATCACGAAATTTTAAATATAGGACTAGATAGTGAAGGTGTATATCAATATGGAAAAAGTGATTTATTTAGTTTAGTCATTATGTTAAAAAGATTACTTAGAAAAGAAGAGTTTAATGAATTAATAGAAGAAATAAAACATGAAGTAGAAGAATTAGATGAAATAGTTGATACCGTATCTCTTGAGAGTATATTAAATAAAATTGGTTTTCCAAGTAATTGGTATGATATTAAAAAATTAGATTAAAAAAGGAGGCAAAAAAATGCGCGAAAAAATAATAAATATTGTAGTAATATTAATAGTATTAGTAGTAGGAGTTGTTGGAACCCTTTATTTTGTAAACAAAGATAAAGATGTTGTCACAACAGGAAAACAAAAAAATATTAACATAACAGAAAGTGATTCAATTAATGCGGCTATTCAGAAAGTATATAATGGCGTTGTATTAGTAGAATCTTATAATAATAATAGAAAGGCAAGTTCAGGATCTGGATTTGTTTATAAAAAGGATGGTAAATATGGTTATATTATGACAAATAACCATGTAGTTGAGAATGCCGGAAGTGTTAAAGTAACTATGATGAATGGTGAAGAAACTGATGCTGAGTTCTTAGGCGGAGATAGTTATTCAGATGTAGCTGTCTTAAGAATCGCAGCTGATAAAGTTGATGATATTGTAACTATCGGCGATAGTACAAAAGCAAAAGTTGGAGATACCGTATTTACTGTGGGAACCCCAATAGATAATCAATATATGGGAACAGTAACTAAAGGAATCATTTCAAACGAGATTAAAACTATTACTGTTTCAGATGATAGAAGTGAATCAATGATGGAGGTTATCCAAACTGATGCTTCAATCAATCCAGGTAATAGTGGTGGCCCATTAGTAAATATAAATGGTGAAGTTATTGGAATTACTTCAATGAAATTAGTTACAAGTGAAATTGAAGGAATGGGATTTGCTATTCCAATTGAAGTTGCTATGTCAGAAGTAGATAGATTAGAAAAAGGAGAAGCTATCCAAAAACCATATATTGGTGTTTCAATGTTTGATGTAACTAATGAAGCTATGTTATATAAAAGTAATATTAAATTAGATAAAGATACAACGCAAGGTGTAGTAATTAATGAAGTAGAAGCAGGTTCACCTGCTGATGCTGCGGGACTTAAATCAAAAGATGTAATCATTGAAGTTGATGATACAAAAGTTAAAAATTCTGCACATTTCAAATATTTATTATATAATCACAACATCGGTGATACTGTAAAAGTAAAAATAAACCGTAATGGTAAAAACGAGACATTAAATTTAAAATTAAGTGAAGCTTTAGGGGAATAATTAAATTCCCTTTTATTTGAAATAAAATAAAATATCGTTTATAATATTTATGATAGGAGCTAAAAACATGTGGAATAGAAAAGAAATAAAATCAAAAGGTAAGAAAAATTTTAAAAAGAATTATCTAGCATGTATTATAGTATGTTTTTTACTTGCATTTTTAGGCTGCGAATATAGTGGATCAACTACCATTATTCATGGCTATAATTCCGAAGCGACAGTACCAGAAAATGTTATTAATCAGGCAGAGAGATTAACTAATATGGCTATTTTTGATACTGATACAAATGCAATAACTATAGCTGCTGAGGTAGCCACAAGCACAATTTCATATACATTTAAATTAATTGGTTCAGTTAAAGACTTTATTTTAAGTAATTATACAGCTTCATTAATTTTAGCACTCGCTTTTCTAGTTCAAATTGCCTATGTCTTTCTGATTTGTAATCCATTAATTGTTGGAAGCCGAAAATTCTTTATTGAAAATCATCCAAAAAAGAAAGCTAAAATCGGACTTATGTTAGAACCATTTAAAACAAAAGGTTATTTAAATGTTGTAATAACCATGTTCTTACAAACCTTATATTTATTCTTATGGATATTTACGATTGTAGGTTTTCCAATTAAGTTATATGAATATCGCATGATTCCATTTCTATTAGCGCAGCATCCAGAACTTTCAAGAAAAGAAATCTTTAAATTATCAAAACAAATGATGTATGGACATAAATGGGAAATGTTTAAATTTGATTTATCATATATTGGGTGGTATTTATTAGATGCTCTCACCCTAGGACTTACAGGAATATTTTATTCTAATCCATATAAAGCTGCATCAACAGCTGAAATATATTTAAAATTAAAAGAAAATACAAATTAAGTATTTTCTTTTTTTTCAGTATAAGTAATACCCTCTCCCGTATTAGGATAAAAATGGGAATATACATTATCACATATAAATAACCCTAATAATCCAAAACATACAGTACACTTAACCCAGTCAGGCATTTTATAATATAATTTTAAAAACAAAGGTGCTCCAATATACATTACAACACATCCTGCAAGTCCAAAAATTATTGAGCCTTCTAAACAAATGCGCCCTTGAAAATTAATGAAATAATTACTATAATCCCAATAACGAACGCCATTAACCGCTTCTAAATATACGCTAGTAAAATATTCTAGTAAAGTACATACAATTAAAGATAAAACAAACACTGCAACAGGTTTCTTTTTAAATCTTTCTAATAGAATTAAAACTGCAATTCCACCCCAACCATAAATAGGAAGCCATGGACCAAATAAAGTTCCACTATTTACAAGCTGACCTGTTTGAACTAATTTCAAGCAAGTCTCCCATATATAACCTACAATAGAAAAGGCAAAGAATAAAAATACATAGCTTAAAATTGTATAAAATGTTTTCTTTTTCAAGCTACCACACCCTCTATAAACATTTTATCAAAAATTGTAGGAAATTGATAGTAAAAAAAACAATATAAAATTGTTTTAATGTAATTCCACACATACACCCGGAGCCGGTTCATAAAAACAATGGTTTTTATACCTGCCAGCTAAAGCTTGATCCCACCATGTTGATTTGCACGATGCCCCAGAAGAAGGCGCATAAAACCATAAAGCATTAGTTGCCGGGTGAAAATAATCACCTCTAATAACCCTATCAGCTAAATTTTGTTCCAAAGTAGTTGGACTGCTATAAAATAAAGGACTATTAACACCAGAAAAACCTCCAGGATTTTGGTACATAACTTCAGAAATAGTTCGTGTATTTTTAAAAGTTAAGCAGTTAGAAATACCACGGTTAACAACTACATTTCCAACCATAAGCATTCCCAAATCACCTTCACCAATAGCTTCTGCTCTCATTAATCTTGCAAGTAAATCACGCTCTGCAGTAGTGTGCTGTATAATTGACATATAATCACCTATTAATAATATATGAAAAAATTAAAAGTTATTGAATAAAATATAAGGATATGATATAATTAACTTGCCGAAAACAATTAGGGGAATAGTTCAGCTGGTAGAACGTCGGTCTCCAAAACCGAATGTCGTGGGTTCAAATCCTGCTTCCCCTGCCATTATGTATTTCAAAGGCTTTACCATTTCGGTAGAGTCTTTTTTATAAAAAAGTTCAAATGTATGATTGAAGGGATAAGGGTTTTAATGAAAAGCAGTATAAAAAAATTAAGTAATATTAAAATTTTAGCATTACTATTTTTCTTTATTGTTATTATGTTAACTGTGTTTTTAGTATGTAGATTATTTACAGAAAAAAATTATGCTGAAGTTGAAAACAATATAGAAACATATCCATATTTTAGCAGCAACACTGATTCTTTGTATTTGTCAGATATCGAATATTTGCCATGGGGATCTTATTTTGGTAAGGATAAAATAAGATATGATCAAATAAATGATGCTGGTGCCAAAATAAGCTTAAAACTTGACAATAACACTTTTACTTTCGAAAAGGGTATTTGGGCTCCCGCAAGTTCACAAATAATGTATGACTTAAGTGGATATAATTATAAATACTTTACTGCTATTATTGGATTAAATACAACATCTAATAGAGGTGATGGGGTTAAATTTACAGCTGCAACCGCAGGAGAGGATTTTGATTTTAGTGAACCTAAGTATGAAGAGGTAAAATTACCTGGGCAAAATGCATCTTTTGTTAAAGTTGATATAACAAATGCAAAATATCTTGTTTTAACTGCAGATGAAATTGATAATGATACTTTAGATTATGCTGTTTATGCTGATGCAAAACTAACTAATAGTGAAGAAAAATATGTACTTAAATCAGTAGGAGAATATAATGAAACTATTAAATCACAATATAATGGTCAAAATGATATAACTGGTGAATTAGAGCTTAATTTATTAAAAAGAGAACTTGTTAAAAGAATTGGAAAATATACAATAAATTCTTTTTATAATGAAAACGAAGATAATAAAGCAGTTATTGACTGGTTAATTAGTAATCCAAATGCTTTAAGATATTATGTTTTAGGAGGTAATCCTGAGGGGACTTATTATAATTCCTTAACTGAATTATCAAGATTATATAGAAATTATAAAGAAGATTTTGAAAATAAAGAAGTGACCAAATATGGAACTGTTTTAGGAGATTTATATACTAGAATGGCTATTTCTTTATCTTTAACTCATGCAAAAACAGTTGGATTATGGATGCAATCAGGGCGAGAAGAAAATAAGTCTGATTCTGTTAGGCGTTATGCCATTTATAAATTTATGCATAAAAATGGGTATTTGAAAGTACTTGAAAATTATGATGTTACTAAATGGTTTGAAAATTATACTATTGAAGAAATGCGTTTTGTAATGAATAATAATATTGATGATGAGTCAATGCTATGGTTAAACCTTTATACTCAAGAAAAAGTTGAAAAGAATAATAATAATCTAAGATATTTAACTCCACATCCATATATAGCTTATGTTTATCCTAACTATGGACGAGATTTATATTATGCTGAAGAAAATAAAGATTATTTTAATGATTTATTTTCTGTTAGAAAAACTGATTTGAATTCAGGGAAAGAACTACTTGATGAAGATGGTAATTCAACAGGAAGACTAGGTTTGTGGGATGTAACTTATACTATCCCTGGTGGAAAAGATGTTCCTGAGTATACATTAAAAGTAACTAGAGGAACTTCAGAAGATAAATTATATAAAGTATGGATGAATATAGTAAATAAATTTGGAACTGGTGCCGTATGTGGTGGTATATCTAAAACAGGTTCTAATATTAGAGGTGTTCATGGAATACCATCATCTGTAATAGGACAACCTGCACATGCTGCAATAATTTATTATACCCAAGATGATAATGGAAATGGTTATTGGAATCTTGACAATGATGTTGATGGCTGGGCCTACTCTGAAAAAGGAGAAAGAATGTTACTTGGATGGGGTAATGCTTCATTCTCTAGAGGTTATTCTGTCGTTTATATGGCACTTGCCCAAGAAGTTATTAACGATAATGATAAATTTGAACAAAGTGAAAAATTTGTTTATTTAGCCGATGTTTATAAGGATGATTTAAGTAAAAAAGAAGAAATGTACAGAAAAGCTTTAGATATTCAACCTTTAAACATTGATGCTTGGTATGAATTAATTAATGTATATAATGAATCTTCAAATAAAAAAGAAAAAGATTATTATAATCTTGCTGAAGAAATGGCCGAAAGTTTAAAATATTTTCCTTTACCAATGACCCATTTAACTAATTTAATTAAGCCAAGATTAACTAGTGTTGAATATTCTTATAGATTTAGTTTATTGCAAACAAGAATATTAACGGAAGCTAGTGCCACTCCAAATAACACGGCGGATAATTATTATGTTTACCAACCAAGTTTAACAAGATACATGGCAAATTTCTTACTTAGAACTTTAGATAATAGAATCGCAACTTTCTCATTCGATGGAGAAAATGCTGGTAAAATAGTTTTAGCTAGTCGTTATGATAATAATGGAGTCCGTTGGGATTACAGTTTAGATGGTAAACATACTTGGAAAGAAGTATCATTTACTCCTGATGAAGAACATAAATGGCAATTAACTAAAGAAGAACTTGCTAGTATCACATCAGAAAATGATATTTATGTTCATATTGTTGGAATCGATTATGATGAAGCTAATGTATATAAAATTGATATTAGTGAATCAGCTGGACTACCAGAGACATTATTTGCTAGTGATTTAGAAAATAAAATACTTGGTGCAGTCCCTGTAGTCGAATGGAAATATAATGAAAATGATGATTGGAAAGTGTTTGGTGAGGAAGAACCTGTTTTAAAAGGCAACAAAACAATTACATTAAGAATGGGTGCGACAGGTACACATGTAACATCTAAGGATAATGTTACATATACATTTACAGAGAATAATGTTAATGCTAATAGAAAATATATTCCTGTTTCTCATATAACATTAGAAGGTGTATCATCGGAGGCTACAGGTCAACAAGGAAGTGCAACTTTTGCATTAGATGCTAATTATAATACAAGATGGCATTCAGCTTGGAACGGTAGTGATACAGAACGTTATATTACTGTAAGATTTGATAGGCCATATAATATATCAGCCGTTGAATTTGTTCCGGCCGGCGGTGGTAATGGTAAAATATATGATGGAACAGTATGGGGAAGTATGGATGGTGAGAACTGGTCTGTTCTTTCTCAAAAGAAGGGACTTACTTATACAAATGCTGCTAATGATGTTGCGCAAGCAATTGCTAATATAAAGAGCTTTGATGTTGATGTTCCACAAAGAGTTCAATATGTAAAAATAGTTGCAGATAGAACAAATGGTAATTGGTTTACTGCTAGAGCCTTTAATTTCTATGAAGATACAACAGTAAATATAGTTGCGAGCTTCTCATTTGATGGAGCTAAAGCTGGTGAAATTAATTTAATTGATTCTGAATATGATGAAGAGTGGAAATATTCATTAGATGGTGGTAATACATGGAAAACTGCAACTGGAAATAAACATCAATTATCGACAAGCGAATTAAAAAATATAACTTCAGAAAATGGAATAAAAATAAAATTCGCTAATGATGAAAATAAATATTCAATTAAAATAAAAGAAGCAGAAGCTTTGGAACTTAATCCTTATGTAAACGATTTAGAAAATAGATTAATAGGACTTACAAATGTATCCAACTTAGAATGGAAATATTCTGATGGAGATGAGTGGACTTCATATAGTGAAGAAGAACCAATTGTAAAAGGAAATAAAACTCTTCAAGTTAGAACAAAAGCCACAGGAATTACAACACCTAGTAATGTATTAGAATATAGGTTTACAGAAGATAATCAATCTGATGAAATGAAATACATTCCAATTGAGCATTTGTCTATTCATGGTTATTCATCACAATCTGTAGATTCAAAAAGACCATATTATGCACCAAATGTTATAGATGGTAATCCTAATACATTATGGCATACAGATTTTAGATATTCTATTGCGAATACAGAGGCATATATTTCAATTAAATTAGATAAGCCTAGACATATTTCTGGATTAGATTATCTTCATATAAATTCAACTATAGAATCATATGGATTTATGAAAAATGGAAGAGTTTATGTAAGTGAAGATGGGGAAAATTGGAAAGAAGCAGGAGTTTTCCAAGAGGTCGCTCAAGATGATACTGTAAAACATCTTGAATTTAGTAAGCCAGTTTATGGACAATATGTAAAATTAGTAATTGAGTCATATGATAATGTTTTTGCAGTAGCTTCTATGATTAATTTATATGAAGATGTTAGTCAAGGGGAATCTAATGTAAGTATTAAATATGACATAACAAGAAAAACAAATCAAGCTGTAACCGCTGAAGTAGTTTCAAAAGATATTAAAATACTTAATAATAATGGCAGTAAAAAATATGTATTTAATGAGAATGGTTCATTTACATTTGAATATGAAGACGCAGCAGGAGAAAGAAAAAGCATTACTGCAAAAGTTGATTGGATTGACAAAACATCTCCAGTAGGATTAATTAGTTATAGTACTAGAGATGTTACTAATGAAGATGTAGTCGCAACATTAACTCCAAGCGAAGAAGTAACTATAACGAATAATAATGGTTCTGATAAGTATACATTTACAGATAATGGAGAATTTACATTTGAGTTTGTAGATGCTGCTGGAAATGAAGGAACTGCGACTGCAAATGTTACATGGATTAATAGAAATGCTCCAGTAGGAACAATAACTTATAGTACTATTTCGCCTACTAATAAAAATGTAATTGCAACATTATCAGTTGCTCAAGGTGTTACGGTTACGAATAATGGTGGTTTAAAAACACATGAATTTGTTGATAACGGATCATTTACATTTGAGTTTGTAGATACTGCCGGAAATAGAGGAACTGCGACTGCAAATATTACATGGATTGATAGAGTAGCTCCAAAAGGTGCTATAGTATATTCTAAAGATTCTTGGACCAATGGCGAAGTAATTGCAATATTAGTTGCTAATGAAGAAGTAACAGTTCTAAATAATAATGGTTCTGATAAGTATACATTTACAGATAATGATAAATTTGAGTTTGAATTCCAGGATAAAGCTGGTAATATTGGTAAAATAACCGCCAAAGTTGATTGGATTGATAAAGTTGCACCAACAGCTAAAATTGAATATAGTACAACTGAATTAACAGAAGAAGATGTAGTCGCAACAATAAAAGATTTCAGTGAAGATGTAACAATCATAAATAATAACGGAAAAGATACATATACATTTACTAAAAATGGATCATTTATCTTTGAAATTCAAGATAAAGCCGGTAATATATCTAAAATTGAAGCTAAGGTTGACAATATTAATAAAGGACCAATAATTGACTTCCAATATAACACTAAAAAATGGACAAATAAAGATGTCGTAGTAATCCTAAAACCAAGCGAAGAAATTACAATTACAAATAACGATGGAAAAGATACATATACATTTACAGAAAATGGAGAATTTACATTCGAATTTGTTGATAAACTAGGTCGTAAAAAAACCGCAACAGCTAAAGTAAATTGGATCGATAAAGAAGCTCCAACCGCAACTATTGACTATAGTACAACTTTACCAACTGATAAATATGTAATCGCCACTTTAAAACCAAGTGAAGAAGTTAGCGTTTTAAATGGTAAGAAAACTTATACTTTCCGTGAAAATGCTGAATACACATTTGAATTTGTTGATAGAGCTGGAAATATTGGATATGCAACCGCTAAAGTAAGCTGGATAAATAAAAAAGCACCTCAGAAAACAAATACAAGTACTAAAGCAGTTTCTAAGAAAACAGCTAGTAACAAGACTGTTACGACAACAACAAAAAAAGCAAATACAAAAACTATAAAACAAACACACAAAACCCTAACTAAAGGCAATATAAATGTTAGAGTTCCAAATTATATATTCGCTGATTATGGCGAAGTTTCATTAGACTATAAAAAACTTACTTTAAGTGATAGTCAAAAATATCGTTATGGTAAACATAGTGACATTTATGAATTATCTTTAAGAACAAAAGATAATCATAAAATTGACTTATCAGATACAACAATAAGACAAACTATAAAATTAGATTCTGATAAAGAATTTGATAAACTTTATGTTGTTAGACCTGATAATAGCGTTGTAGAATTAAATGCTAAAGTTAATGAAAATAACGAAATTGTTTTCGAAGCTGCTGGATTAGGAAAATATATTATTTCTTATAAAGGTGATGAAACAACTAATAATGAAGTTACAAAAGATAAAAAGACTAAAAATGATAAAACCATAAAAGAAAAAGGAATCGTAAGTTACCTTCCTTATGTAATTGGTACAGCAGTTATCATATTATTTAGTGGAGTTCTTGTTACAGTAATTAAGGCAAGAATAAGAAATAGAAAATAATATTTGTTATTAAAAACCACTTAGAAATAAGTGGTTTTTATGTATTTTATTGCCAAAAAATAGAAAAATTATGATAGATTTTCCAAAAATTACTAAAAATTAAAAAACTTTACACTTTTTTGCCATAATTTTGCCTTATTTTCTTTGACATTAAATGCAAAATGAGTTAAAATACTTGAAGAAAAAAAGATTAGAAATAGATTTAAAAGTTGTAAGGAGAATTATATATGAAGAAATTTTTGAAATTCAAAAAAACTTATGTATTAATTTTTTGTATTATACTTGTATTAACAGTTACATTTACTGGTTTTAATGTATTTAAATCTAGTACAGAAAAAAATCTTGAAACCAAAGGCGCACTTTCTTACGATAGTGATAAATTAGAAGATGTTGTATATTTGTCTGATATTCCTTATATGAAGGCTGAAATAGGTTGGAAAACTATCGGACTTGATAAAACAGTAGATAATGCTGCTTTAACAATGAATATTGATGGAACTGCAACAGTTATTAAGAAAGGTATTTGGGCTCACGCAACATCTACTGTCGAATACGACATTAGTAATTATAAAGACTATGCTTATTTTACTACATACTATGGTTTAAATACTACATCAAAAGCTGGGGACGGTGTAAAATTCTATATTTATACCTCTGCAGATGGAGAAAATTGGACTTTAAAAACAGAAGAAAACCCTTCTGCTTTAAAAGGTGCCAATAATGCCGTTTATGCTAAAATTGATGTTAGAGATGCTAATTACATTAGACTTTATGCCGATGCCTGTACTTCTAATGCTAGTGACCATGCCGTATGGGGCGATGCTAAATTAGTAAAAGAAGGTTATAACAAAAACGTTATGCCAACTGTAGAAGAATACGATGAAATTATTAAATCAAAATATCAATCAGGTGTTGTTAGTGATGATTTAAAACTTACTTTACTTCAAAGAGAATTTATCAAAAATATTGGTCAATATAGATTACGTTTATTCTTAGGACAAGATCCTAAACACGTTGAAACATTAGAATGGTTTTTAAACGATGAAGAAGCTCTTCGCTTATGGACTATGGGCGGAAAACCAAGTGGAACTTATGAAAAATCCCTTGAAGTACTTAGTAATTTATATCACGCTTATAAAGATGATTTATCAAATGAAAACGAAACCGCATTAGGAACGAAATATAAAGATTTATATTTGAAAATGATGTTATCATTATCTTTATCTCATGCTGCCAATATTGGATTATGGGTTGGTGGTAATCAATTTTCTGATGCTGTGACACGTTATGATATTTATAAACAAATGCATTTAAATAATCAACTTGAATCAAACGCAATGTTTGAAAGTTATACTATCGATGAAATGCGACAAGTTATGGCTACTAACATTGATGATGAAGAAATAAAATGGTTAAGAGATTACTCTTTAAATAAATTTCCAGATAGATCTAAAAGATTTATTGTTCAAAATAATTATTTTAAATATAAAACAAGTTATAGTTATCATAGACCACAGTATTATAGTGCTGAAAACTATGATAAGTGGAATACCAAGTATAATTTAGCTGCTTATAACATAACTTATCAAGCTGGAAAGCCTAAACTATGGATAGTATTTGAAGAAGGAGCCGTTTGTGGAGGAATTTCAAAAACATCAGCTAACCTTTATGGTGTATGGGGATATCCAGCTCGTGTTGTAGGACAACCTGCACACGCTGCTTATATTTATTTATATAATGCCGGTGGCGGAAAAAATGCATGGCAATTATCATATAATGTCGCTAGTACAGCCTGGGCTAATACTGGTGGTAGTGCAGTCAATGGTTGGGGAACTAGATATGCTACCAACAGTAACGGAATTCAATCAGGTTCTTATATATTGCTTGGGCAAGATGCTCAAAATGAATATGAAAAATATGAAAAAGCAGAGATGATATTATTACAAGCCGACGTTTATAAAAATGATAAGAAAAAACTAGAACAAATTTATCGTGATGCTTTAAATGAAGAAAAAATTAACTTAGATGCTTGGATTGGTTTAACAGATGTATATCTTACTGATGAAACAAAAACAGCAGAAGATTTATATAATTTAGCTGAAGAAGTCGCTGAAACTTATACTTATCATCCACTACCAATGTATGATTCAACAAGAAGATTTGCGGCCAAACTAAAATCATCACCAGCATACTATGCTAAATTAATGACATTACAAGCTGAAACATTACATAAAGCAGCAAAAGCAACAGGTGCAAATACAATTTATGCTAAAGAAGTTCCAGTAATTGCTAACGCTCTTTTAGGAATAACAGATTCTAGAATAGCTACTTTCTCATTTGATGGAGCAAATGCTGGTAAAATAGTATTATCTAAACAATTACAAAGTGCCCAAACAAATTGGTCATATAGTTTAGATGGTGGAAATACTTGGAAAGATTGTGCTGATGCTTTTGTACAACTAACAAAAGAAGAAATAGAAAATATTACCCCAGAAAATGATATAAAAGTTCATATTAGTGGGTTACCAAAAAATGAAGCAAATATTTATACAATTGATATTAAACAAGGTAATTTCCCTGCTAGTAGTGTAACTATTGATGACTTTGAAAATCGTTTCAATGGAGTAAATAGTAAAATGGAATGGACATTAGATCCGGTAAATGGTGAGTGGCAAGCATTCTCAGATGCAACTCCATTATTTAAAGGAGACGTTGTAGTTTATGTTAGAATGATCGCAACTGGCGTTTATACAACAACTAAACCTGTACATTATACATTTACAACAAACGCATCTTCATTAACAAATAGATTTATTCCTAGAAGTAAAATTAGCGTTAAAGCAGCAGCCCCTCATGGGCAATATAGTTTTAGTAATATGCTAGATGGAAATATCAACACTGCTTGGTTTAGTAAAGAATCCTCATTAGGTCAAGCCTTTAAACCGGCAAATGTTATCCTTGAACTTGATGAACCTAGATATGTATCAGAGCTAGATTATATTCCATATGCTAATGCTACAACAGCTATGGGAGGATATGCAACTGGAAAAGCCAAAGCTATAAACATTCAAGTAAGTGAAGATTTCAAAACTTGGACTACTGTAGCTTCTGTAAATAATCTTGCTAATGATAGTTCTGCTAAAAAAATAACTTTTGATGAACCTCGTCTTGCAAAATATGTAAGTATTAAGTTCACCGAAATTAATGCACCAGCACTAACATCTTTCGTTTCAGTCGCAGTATTAAATTTATATGAAAATCCAACAGTAAGCGAAGTACCACTTGCTGAAGTAAGTTATAATATTGCTAAAAAGACAAATAAAGATGTCGTTGCCGAATTAGTAAATGAAAATAGAGAAATTACCGTAACTAATAACGGTGGTAAAAAAACTCATACATTTACTAAAAATGGTGAATTTACATTCGAATTTGTTGATAAAAATGGTAAAAAAGGTAGTGCCACAGCTAAAGTAGACTGGATTGATAAAACACCACCTAAATTAGATGTAGAATTTAGTACTACTGATATAACAAACGAAGAAGTTGTTGCAACCCTTACATTTGATAAAGAAAATGTAACAGTAACATCAGATGCCCAATTATCTGAAAATCCAACAGACGGAAGTAAAACTCTTACTTTCTCAAAAAATGATAGTGTAGAATTAGAATTTCAAGATGAATTAGGTAATGTTGGCAAAGAAACAATAACTGTAGATTGGATTGACACAGAAGCTCCAACTGCTGAATTTGAATTTAGTACAACTAATATAACTGATAAAGAAGTAGTCGCAACATTAGTACCAAGTGAAGAAGTTACAATTTTAAATAATGGTGGTAAAGATACATATACATTCACTAAAAATGGTTCATTTACCTTTGAATTTGTTGATAAAGCTGGAAATGTTAGCACAGCTACAGTAGATGTAAACTGGATTGCTCCATTACCACAATATACAGTCAAATATTCAACAGAAGAATTAACTAAAGAAGATGTTAAAATTGAATTAGAACTTGAAAATGGTTATCAAATATTTAATAATAACGCTAGTAATAAATATACCTTTACTGAAAATGGAACCTTTGAATTCCAATACAAAGATAAAAACGGAAATATCGGAATTATTCCTGTAACCGTAGATTGGATTGACAAAGAAAATCCAACAGCTGACTTCCAATATAACACTAAAAAATGGACAAATAAAGATGTAGTAGTAACTCTAAAACCAAGTGAAGAAGTTACCGTTACAAATAACGATGGTAAAGATACATATACCTTTACTAAAAATGGTGAATTTACCTTTGAATTTGTTGATAGAGTGGGTCATAAAGGAACCGCCACAGCAAAAGTCAATTGGATCGATAAAGAAGCTCCAACTGCAACTATTGAATATAGTACAACTTTACCAACTGATAAATATGTAGTCGCAACTTTAAAACCAAGTGAAGAAGTTACCGTTTTAAATGGTAAGAAAACTTACACTTTCCGTGAAAATGCTGAATACACATTTGAATTTGTTGATAGAGCCGGAAATAAAGGATATGCAACTGCTAAAGTAAGCTGGATAAATAAAAATCTAGTTGTTAAGAAACCAACAAATACAAGTAAAAAAGTTTCTAATAAAACATCTAGTAAAAGTACCACTTCTACGCAGAAACAAACTCAATCAAAAAACACCTACAAAACCGTTAAAAATAACAATATAAGCGTTCAAATTCCAAATTCTGTATTAGCTCAGTATGGTGATGTTTCGTTAGACTATAAAAAACTTACCTTAAGTGATAGCCAAAAATATCGTTATGGTCAAGATAGTGATATTTATGAACTATCTTTAAGAACAAAAGATAATCAAAAAATTGACTTATCAAATACAACAATAAGACAAACTATAAAATTAGCTTCTAATAAAGAATTTGAAAAACTTTATGTTGTTAGACCTGATAACAGCGTTGTAGAATTAAATGCTAAAGTGAACAAAAATAATGAAATTGTTTTCGAAGATGATGGATTAGGTCAATATATTATTTCTTATAAAGATGACGAAAAAACTAGTAATAATATAGATAAAAAAGAAAAAACAAACAAAAATAATAAAACCATAAAAGAAAAAGGAATCGTAAGTTACCTTCCTTATGTAATTGGTGCAGCAGGTATCGTATTATTTAGTGGAGTGCTTGTTACAGTAATTAAAGCAAGAAAAGGAAATAAAGCATAATATTTGTTATTAAAAAAAATTAGATATTCATTTATCTAATTTTTTGTTTGGATTTATGCCTGGCTTTTATATAATCTTCGCTAACATTAAAATGATTTTCGATTATAACACTCGCATATTCTTGTAAATCTAAAGTTTCATTTAACATTGATGTCGCTAACCCTAAATTTTGTACACAAGAGCTAAATGCCAAGAAATCACTATCTTCCATATCATCATCTAAAGTAGGATATTCGTTTTCAAATTCGTTTTTCATCGTTGCATATTCTCTAGGCAATCTTTTAGAATAATCTATTAATTTTTTTAGTAAGAGATAATTGTTCTCATTAGTATGATTGTAAAATTTATCAAGAATATTAATAATTCCCCTAACAGTGTATTTATCATCCCCATCATTTATGGTATTTTCGATTGATTCTAGTTTAGAATAATATGGATTTTCAAATATGAAATTAAAAACACTTTGAAGAACAATAAGCTTTGAAAAGAATTTTTTATCAGAAAAAGTAAATACATTAGTAAGATATGCAAACTCGTCATCATAAATAATACCCGTATCGATAGAATCTATTATATTAAATAATTGTTTAGTTCTAATTTCAATCATAAAATTTATAGAATCATTACTATTTTGATTATTCATATCCAATAAAGCTATTCTATCAAATTCAATAAATACATTAGCATGTTCTATCGCATTTCTTATAGATCTAAATTTTTCCCTTAATACTGCTGTAATCTTATCTGAAACTTTATGATGAAAATTAGAATCCTTTGCCTGTAAACCATTATAATATTGTTCGTTAAAATGGCTATAAAGATTATCAAGTTCACTATTAAAATCAGATGTTTCTTTCAAAAGAGACTCGGCCATTTCCTTTTCATGAATATATTGATGGGACCTCTTTTCATTTTCATTTTGAATCTCCAAGCCGGACTGCTCAATACTTTGAGGGGCTCTCCTAACATAACAAGGTTCCGAATAAATAGAGGGCATCTTAGCAAAAGGTAATGAATTCATATCATTTGTCGCACAAACAAGCATCATATAAGTATATAAATATTTATATAAATTTTTACCATAATCGGTTAGAAGCTCATTATCATTAAAAAATACATCAGTAATGCTTATAGGATAATCAGCCTTTGTTTGCTTCTTTTTAAAAATAGCTAAGCATTCTTTGTTGAATGTTTTGATTAAATTAAAAGGAATTTCAAATGGATGATCATTAACAGTAACTTGAAAACAATTTTCATCAATTTTAATATCATGAGCAAAAGCATTACGTACTTGGTGAATAAAATTAATTTCTTTTTCTATTGGTAAATAAGTAACTGAATCATCAATTTCAATAATAACTCTTTCTTCATCGCAGACATATCCTACATTTTTGTTAAAAGCAAATACCCCATTATAAAAATTATTAATAGGGACAGTATATTCAGCATTTTCAGTTAAATCAAACACAATTTCGTTTTCATCTGCATCCTTTTTAATCATATTTTCCTTAAACAAAATAAATTCCGCAATACAAGTTCCAATATTATCATCGGAAATCGGTGGAAGCACATCACCGTTTTTAAAATAATTTTTAAGAATAGTATTTAATTCATGTTTTGATTCATTAATCATGGATTCCCCTCCTTTTTAAAAATAGTATTATACACCTAAACACAAAAAAAGCAAAATTAAGCATACACTTTAATATGGAAACAGTTTATGATTATATAAAATATTATAAAAATTTAAGTTTTGAAGAAAGTAGTTTTAACGATATGGATAATATTGTTTTTTGTACTCTTTCATATCTTCCTTTAGATAATATAATAATAGAAAATACCACATTAGATATTATATTTTCTAAAATAAAAGATAGTATATATAAATCAATAGAACAAAACGCCCAAAAATTATTAAAAGAAATTTATAATACTAAAAGATATAAGGATATAAAACTATCCAATTATATAAATATAGTAGATAAACAAACTCAATTTTCCGCTCTAACAATACGTTTTGGAAAAGGGAACTGTTTTGTTGCCTATCGTGGAACTGACACATCAATAATAGGATGGAAAGAAGATTTTGAACTAGCTTATACCTATCCCGTTCCAGCACAAGAACTCGCCCATAAATACTTAAAAGAAACAGTAAAATTTACAGATAAAACCATATATGTTGGTGGTCATTCCAAGGGTGGGAATTTAGCTATGGCTGCAGTATTAGAAATAGAGGGAAATATATTTAAAAAAATAAAAACCATTTATAATAATGATGGCCCAGGCTTTTTAGAAAAAGAATGCCAAACTAAACAATTTAAAAAAATGGAAAGTAAACTCAAAATTTTTATTCCAGAAGAAAGCATTGTTGGAATTCTTTTAGAAAATTCCCCAAATTATACCGTTATAAAATCTAAAGCTATAGGAGTAAAACAACATGACCTTACGACATGGCTATGCTTTGGTCCTTTTTTAAAACAAGGGAAATTGTCTATTTCTAGTAAAGAATTAAAAACAAAAATAAATTCATGGCTGCAAAACTCGGATAACAATAAAAAACAAAAAATTGTTGAAACCCTTTTTAAAGTTATTCAAAGTACAGGGGTTAGTGATTTTAAAGAATTAAAAACATTAAATTTCAAAAAATTATTAAGCGAAGTAACCGAAATAGATAAAAGCGCCAAAAAGTTATTACTAAATACCTTAACTAGTTTTATAAAATAATGATATAATATCTAAAGAGGTGAACTATGACTACATTAAATGAAGATTTATTATATCAAATTTATAGTATTGTAGAAGAAATACCCAAAGGTAAAGTAGCTACCTATGGACAAATAGCAGCCCTTTCTGGGCATGATAAAAACTCTAGACTAGTAGGGAAAGCATTAAAATATGCAGAAATGTATGGAGAATTTCCATGCCATAGAGTTGTAAATCATGCAGGAAGACTTGCACCTAATTTTCCAAATCAAAAAGAACTCCTTATAAAAGAAGGAGTAGCATTTAAACCAAATGGATATGTAGATTTAAAACAAAGCAAATGGGATGCAAAATAAAAAAGCAATATCACAATGAAAAAGATGCCTAAAGGGCACCTTGATATTCGCTTTTCCCAAAAGCGATGATTAGTAAGAAAATAAATGGTAAGAAAATTAAACCAAGTGTATATCCAATACCATGACCGAATACTTTTGCAAGTTTATACATCAAAACAATCATGAAAATAGCATTTACAACAGGGATTAATAATAGTAAAAATAACCATCCATTACCAAAAGTAATTTTACTTAAAATGTATTGGTTATAAAATGGAATAATTGAAGCCCATCCTGCTTCTCCAGCCTTACTAAAAATTTTCCAACATCCAATAATTGTTAAAACAGCCATAACCAGTCCAATAATTAATAGTGGTATCATTGCTGCCACAACTACGGCAGGGTCAATAGATGTAGATGTAGTTGAATAATAATTATCGTAATACATTTCCCTACTCCTTTCTATTTTAAGTATAGCATAAATGAAGAGGAAATAAAATAGTAAGTAGTAATTTGAATAAACATTAATTCATGATATAATTAAAGCAAGGAGGATTATTATGAAAATATTTAAAACCATAATAGCTTTACTTTTGTCAATACTAACAATATTTATTTTATATGTTTTGTTTATTTTAGGAAATATTAGTTCATTTTTTAGTGTTCATAATATAGAAAAAGCAGCTTCAAATATAGATACAGTTCATGAAATTGAAAAAATACAAAATAGTACAGCCACTGCAGGTAAAAAGGCCGAAATTGCTGATATCGTTAATATGGCTTATGACGAGGCGGAAAGACATGGTATTTCTAAAAAATTAGTTGATGAAATATTTAATTCAAAAGAAGTAAAAGAATTTTTAGGAAAAGCTGTTGGATCTACTACTGATTATGTCGTTAATGGTAACAAATCAGAGCCCCTGACAAGTGAAGATTTTAACAAAATATTAGACGATAATATAGATGATTGGATTAAAAATACCAATACAGAAATTAGTGATTCAAAAAAAGAGGTTTTAGTTATTAGAATTAAAAATGCAAGTCGAGGAATAATAAACAATTTGCCAAATAATGAAACAATAAACGAAAGTTTTGACCAAGACACGTTAAATCAAATTAGATTTATTTTTAGTAAAGAAGTAAAAACAGCTTTAGTAGTACTTATAGCTATTAGTATGATTATTATTTTCTTTCTAAAGAAAAAAGAAAATAAATGGTTAGTGTACTTAGGGTCGATAGCTTTAGTGACTGGATTAATAACAGTTGCTACAAGTTTTATAATCAACGATATAGTCGCACTATCATTAAACAATTATAACTTAACATTTATGACCAATACCTTTAGTACAATTTTTTCACATCAAATTTTAATTACAGGAGTAGTTACAATCATAATTGCAGTAATAATCCTAATAATGAAAGCAATATTAAACAAAAAAACAGCTTAGCTGTTTTCTTAAATTAAAATCTCAACCGCACCATTAAGGTGCGGCTTTTTGATATAATA
>CAOJZV010000016.1 GCA_948466255.1 uncultured Bacillota bacterium
GTCCAATAGGTCCTGTACTTCCGGTTGCTCCAGTAGGTCCAGTAGCACCAGTCAAACCTTGAATACCTTGAGGTCCAGTAGGTCCAATAGGTCCTGTACTTCCGGTTGCTCCAGTAGGTCCAGTAGCACCAGTCAAACCTTGAATACCTTGAGGTCCAGTAGGTCCAATAGGTCCTGTACTTCCGGTTGCTCCAGTAGGTCCAGTAGCACCAGTCAAACCTTGAATACCTTGAGGTCCAGTAGGTCCAATAGGTCCTGTACTTCCAGTTGCTCCAGTAGGTCCAGTAGCACCAGTCAAACCTTGAATACCTTGAGGTCCAGTAGGTCCAATAGGTCCTGTACTTCCGGTTGCTCCAGTAGGTCCAGTAGCACCAGTCAAGCCTTGAATACCTTGAGGTCCAGTAGGTCCAATAGGTCCTGTACTTCCAGTTGCTCCAGTAGGTCCAGTAGCACCAGTCAAACCTTGAATACCTTGAGGTCCAGTAGGTCCAATAGGTCCTGTACTTCCGGTTGCTCCAGTAGGTCCTCCTGATGGTCCAGTAGGACCCGTAGGCCCAGTAGGACCTGGTATTTGTCTACCAGAACAGCAGCATCCACCAGCATTTGGATGTTCTTTATTATAGCAATCAATCAATTGCTGTGCTCTATGTATGTTATTCATATTTTTTTCTCCTTTCTAACTTAATATATGAACAAGAAATTTGTATGATAATGTCAAATAACCAGAAAAAAACATATTTTTAAAGTTCTAATAAAAAATATTAAATATATAATTCTAACAGGGTGAATAAATTGAAAAAATATAAAGTTTGTGTTTACGCAATATGCAAAAATGAGTCTAAATTTATTGAACGTTGGGTTGAATCTATGAAAGAAGCAGATGCAATATATGTCCTTGATACAGGCTCGAGTGATAACAGCTTAGAAAAATTTAAAGAGTTAGGAGTAAATGTTAAACAAGAGATTATAAAACCGTGGCGTTTTGATGTTGCGCGAAATAAATCATTAGAATTAGTTCCTAAAGACACTGATATTTGTGTATGTACTGACTTAGATGAAGTGTTTGTTCCAGGTTGGAGAGCTAAATTAGAAAGTATATGGAACAAAAATATAGATAAAGTAAAATATAATTATAATTGGAGTTTTGATGAATATGGTAATCCCGCTACAACATTTTTTATAGGTAAAATTCATAGAAGAAACGGTTATTATTGGCATCATCCAGTTCATGAAGTTTTAAATTCACTTCCAGGAGAAGTAGAAATAATAGAGCCAAACATTACTTTAAATCATTATCCTGATAATGAAAAATCTCGCAGTAGCTATCTTCCTTTATTAGAATTAAGTGTTGAAGAAAATCCTGATGATGACAGAAATATGCACTATCTTGGTCGTGAATATATGTTTTACAAAGAATATGAAAAATCCATTACTACTTTATTAAAACATTTATCACTACCAAGTGCAAAATGGGATGCCGAAAGATGTGCATCTATGCGTTTTATTGCTAGATGTTATCTTAATTTAAATAGGACAAAAGAAGCAGAACTGTGGTTTAAAGAAGCTATTAAAGAAGCATCATATTTAAGAGAAAGCTATGTTGAATTAGCTCAACTTTATTGTGACAATAAGAGATATCAAGAAGCATATGAATTATTAACACAAGCATTTTTAATAAAAGAAAAACCTCCGATATATATTAATGAAGCTTTTGCTTGGAATGATTATATACATGAATTAATGGGAATAGTTTGCTATAATTTAAAACTTTATCCTGAAAGTCTAAAACATATGCAATTAGCTCTTGAATTAAACCCTAATTGTGAAAGGATAAAAGATAACTTTAATCTTATTTCAAAAACTTTAAATAATTAATGTAAAACCTTTATTTTTAATAAAAAAGTATTTATTTTGTTAACAAAATATTGTAAAATGATTCTAGGAAACAAGTTAGGAGAAAAAGTATGTTTTGTGAAAAATGTGGTACTAAAAATAAACCAGAAGCCAAGTTTTGTGAAAAATGTGGACATAAAATAGAATTAAAAAAATCTCAAAAAAATAACAATGCTCTAATTAATAAATTTAAAAGTTTATCAAAACAAAATAAAATAGTTATGCTAATTGTTTTAACAATAACTATTATAGCTCTTATCACACTATCAATTTTACTTAATAATCCTATCAAAAAAATGGAAGACTATTTACTTAGTTATTATGATAATTATAGTGAGAATAATAATAAAGAATTAATTGAAATGGGCAAAATTTTAAAAAGTAATAGAAATGATGAAAAGATTCTTAACAAGCTCAAAAATACAACTAATCGTGCTATGACTCGTTGGGTCAAGAATTTTAATACAGAATATAAAGATTCAAAAGAATTAAATGATAATTATCAAAAAGTTTCTGGAGCTCTAAAAGAAATTTATAATTATTATAATGGCTTAGAATACATGTTAGATAATAATTTATATAAAGAATATAAAAATGAAATCTTAACTTTATATTATTCTAAAACAGCATATTTTGAAGGAACGAAATATGCTGAAGAAAACAATTCTCATGAAGCATACTATTATTATCAAAAAGTTGATTCTCTAGATTGCTATTATTCCAAAGCAAATACTTTTGTTAAAGAATATATAAAAGAAGAAATAACAACTCTAAAAGAAAAAGCTGATGAACTAATTAATATTAATAATGAATCTTCTTATGAAGAAATATTAGAAGCTTATTTAGAAAAATTAAAATATCTAAATGAAAATAATATTATTAACAAAATTGATTTAAGTGATACTGAAGACTATCATAACTTATATAAAGAGACTTTGAAAATTATATTAGATAATATTAATAAAATAATACCTAAAAAAGAAGCCGAATTAAAATATCAAGATATAATTGAATATATTGATAAAACTCTTGAATTATTAAAAAGTAATTCTAATACTGAAGAATATAAAGAATTAACTAAACTAAAGGAAAAATATAATGAAAAGCTTCCTGATAGTTTAATAGATAAATATCGTGTTAGTTATAAAGGAGCTAGATATTCCAAATCACCTTTAAAAATTTATGATATAGAATATAAAAATAGTTTAAATTTTTCATTTGATGGTGAAACACAATATGTTGTATATCGTTTGAATGGTGAATATAAAAAACTCAAAACAACCATAGTAAGAGGGGAAGATTGGGATAAAGAATTTAATGGCACTATTATAATTTATGGTGATGATAAAGAATTATATCGAAATGATAATATTACCAAGAATAGTGATTTACAAGCTGATATTGACATTGATATCACAGGAATAGACGATTTAAAAATAGAGTTCATAACTACTAGCGAATCTGCAAGTGGACCATATTTTTATATTTATTTAGTTGAGCCATATTTATATAAATAGAAATAATTAAAGGAGTGTGAGTAAAATGGCTGAAGAAAAAAAGACAACAACAAAGACTACAACAAAAAGTAGTACTAAAGCAGCAAGTCCTAAGAAGACAACTGCAAAAGTAAAAAATGAAGAAGTAAAGGTAGAAAAAAGATTTTGCACAAATTGTGGTAAAGAACTAATTGGTGAAGAAGAATGTTTGTGCGGTTCTAAACCAGAAGTTGTAAGTGTAAATACTGATGCCCTAAAGGGTTTGGGTAAAGGTTTTTTAGATACAATTATAAATATGTATAAAAAACCAGCTACAACTTTAGATGAAGAAGTAAATAAAAAAGATTTAACTGCTAATATGATTATGTTAGTAGCAATTGCTATTAGTTTTGGTATTTACATGATGGGTGGCTTTGAATCTATTATGTTAGGTTTTAATGATTATAATCTAAATATAAAACAAGTAATAGAAATACCTTATTTTAAGATCTTCTTATATATGACATTAATATATTTTATCTTATCGTTTATTCCAATAACTGTAGCATTTGTAATATCTAAATTAACAGGCAATAATAGTTTTGATTTTAAAAAATCAATTAGTTTATATGCTACTAGTATGGCTCCAACAATATTTACTAATATTTTAATGGCTTTAATGTATTATTTAAATATTTTATCATGGGTAGGAGCACTTATTGGTTTTGTTATAACAATAGCATGTTTCTTTAACTATATATTAGGATATCTAAGAAACAATACAATTTCTGAAAATAAAAAATCATATGTTTTAACTACTTTAGTTTTTATAAGTATTATAGGTTACTTTATAGCATTTATTATCTTTGCAGGTAGTATGTTTACAGATATGTCTGGAGATTTTAATATTAAAGCTAACAATAATAATTATAATGATTTATTTAATTGGTAATTAAATAATTAATCCTACAATAAACTATGTTTATTTTATATAAACATAGTTTATTTTTATTTGCCTAAATACTTAAATAAAGGTATAATTAATATGGAGTGTTTAAATATGAATAAAATTTATGGAATAATATTAACATTAACTGCAGGTCTTTTTTTTCTAATAGGAGGTTTAATATCTTCTAAAGTATCAAACAAAGATAAATTAAATAATTTTAGTATTGCTTTAGCTTTTATAATTATGCTTTCTCTAGTATTATTTGATTTATTTCCAGAAAACTTAGAGTTATTAGAAGAATATAGTACCATAAGTAAAACTATAATTATTGGTTTATTTATAATTGTAGGTCTCTTAATATTAAAAATTCTAGATATATTTATCCCTGACCATCACCATGAACATCATGATAATGAAAAAAACAAAAAAGAGCACATATCACATATTCATCATATTGAAAAGTTAACTGTTGTTAGTCTTATTTTACACAATATAATTGAAGGCTTTGCAATATTTGGCATGGCAAATAACAGTTTAAAAATCGGTTTACTAACTTCAATTTCTGTAGCACTTCATAATATCCCTTTAGGAACCCATATTTTTAGTTCTCTTGATATTAAAAATAATAAATTGTTAATTTTAAGTCTTACTTTATCAAGTTTATTTGGAGGGCTTATTTTTCTTATAATTGGTGAAATAAGTAATTTAATATTAGCTATTATAACTTCAATAACATTAGGAATGATTTTATACATTTCTATTTGGGAATTACTCCCTGAATTACTTGTTAATCGAAAAAAAGCTGAAACCATAATAGGAATACTAATAGGTTTAATGCTATTAGTTATTTCGCTATTTATTTAAGGAAGTGATTAAATGAAAAAAGTTTTAGTAACAGGGGCCTCAGGTTCTATTGGTTTAAAAGTTATAAAATATTTACTTAGTGAAGGAAAATATGAAATAACAGCCTTAGATTTAAGGAATAAAGGTAATCAAAAAAGATTAAAAAAATACCGTCGTCGTATCAATATAATTTATGGCGACATTAATGATACTATTTTAATTCCGTCATTAATTAAAGACCAAGATTATATTATTCATCTAGCAGGAGTTATGCCTCCTATTGCCGATTTAAAAAAAGGTTTAAGTGATTTAATTGAATATAATGGCACTTTAAATATTATCAAAGCTCTTGATTTTTACAATCCAAAATGCTTTTTAGTATATGCCTCATCAACTACCATTTATGGAGATATAAAAACTGCTACAATAAAAAGTAAGCCTAATATTTTACCATTAGATTATTATAGTACTACTAAATTAGCTACAGAAGATCTTATTAAAAGTAAATTAAAAAATTATACAATCATAAGATTACCATTTATACTAAGTGACCCTAGTACAGGTAGTTTTATGTATAATGTTAAAAGAAATACAACTTTAGAAGCTCTGACTGATAATGACGCAGCTTATCTTTTTGTTAATAGTTTAAATCATGAAGCTGAGTTAAGAAAGAAAACTTTTAATGCAGGTGGTGGAGATACTACAACAAGTAGTTATAGAGATATATTATCCCATGTTTTAGAAATATATGGTATAAGTTTTAAATATTTAGGAACTTTATTATTTCTTGATAAAAATTTTTATTCTCATATTTATGAAGATAGTGACAAACTAAATGATATTCTAGAATTTAGAAGTGATTCTTTATCATCATATTATATGCGTCTTAAACGTAGTACAAAAAATCGTCTAGTAGCTAAATTTTTAGCGAAACCATTTATATTTTTCTTAAGGAGAAAAGTTAAATGACAGGATTAGCATTAGAAGGTGGCGGCGTACGTGGGTCTTATCAAGCTGGCGTTTATATGGCTATGTATGAACATGGTATAAAAATAGACGGAGTATGTGGGACAAGCATTGGCGCTTTAAATGGTGTTATTATAGCCAGTGGAAAAGGTGCTGAATTGCCTAGAATTTGGCGTAGTTTAAGTATGGGTCATGTTTTTGGATTTTCAGATTCTTTCATTGATGCCTATGCTAAAAAACAAATGAATTTTAGTTTTATTAAATTAACTATTACCAGTTTATTTAAAATTCTTCGTAATAAAGGAATAGAATTAAAAGGGTTAAAAGAAGTTATTGATAAATATTTAATAGTAGATGATTTATTAAATAGTGATATGGATTTTGGTTTATGTACAGTAAGATTTAAAGATTTAAAACCTCTGTATTTATTTAAAGAGGATATGAACCCTGAGCGAATTAAAGATTATGTTTTAGCCAGTGCTTTTTTACCTATTTTTAAACGAGAGAAATTAATTGATGATAATTATTATCTTGATGGAGGGTTTTACGACATTGGACCTGTTAATATGCTATTAGAAAAAGGGTATGACAAGATATATTTAGTTAAAGTTCATGGTATTGGTTTATCTCGGGCTTATAGTGAAGATGCCAATGTAATAGTTATTGAATCTAAACGTAGTTTAGGTGGAGTTATGACTTTAGATCCTAGTCGTATTGAGGAAAATATTAAAATGGGGTATTATGATACTATAAGAATTTTAAAAAATTATGATGGCGAAAAATATGTTTTTAAAGCTAAGTCTGAAAATTATTATAAATTTTTAAATCGTAAAGTAAATAAAAAATTATACCGTCGTATAAAAAACTTTTTTAAGACTAAAGACTATAAAGATACCACAATAAAAGCATTAGAATATGTTATGGAACATGAAAATATTAATTATTATGAAATATATAGTCCAGCTAAATTATTAAGACATTTAAAAAAACATATTAAAAAAGATTATTTTATCTATAAATATGTTAAAAAGTTAAAACATCTTATCTAATAAAACTAGACAAAAGACTATATTGCGCGGTATAATTTATACGCAAATTATTTAACAAAGAGGAGGAACAAATATGGGAAGAGCCTATGAAGTTCGCAAAGCAAGTATTCAAAAAACAGGAGCTATAAAAGCTAAAACTTATTCTACTTTTGCTAAAGAAATATATTTAGCAGCTAAAAAAGGAACACCAGAAATTGAAAGTAATGTTGTTTTAAAAAGAATGGTGGAAAAAGCTAAGAAAGCCCAAGTACCAAGTGATATTATAAATCGTGCTATTGAAAAAGCTAAAGGTATTGGTGGCGAAGATTACCATGAAGTAGTATATGAAGGATTTGGACCAGGAGCTTCTACTTTAATTATTAAAACCTTAACTGATAATGTTAATCGTACTGTAGGTATGGTTCGTGCCGCTTTTAATAAAGTTAATAAAAGTTTAGGAGTTACTAATTCAGTTTCTTATAACTATGATTATTTAGCAATATTAAGTTTTAAAACAGAAGAAGAAGAAAAAGTATTTGAAAGTTTATTAGAAGCAGGAATTGAACCTGTTGAATTTGATAAAGTAGATACCGAATTAAATATTAGTATTCATCCTAATGATATTAACAAAACTAAAGATGTAATTGAAAGTATTATTCCAAATGTTGAATATGAAGTAGATGAAGTTGGAATGTTTGCTAAAGATGAAATTGAATTATCTAGTGAAGATTTAGAAATTTTTGATAAATTATATAAACTATTAGATGATATTGAAGATGTTACAGAAATATATCATAACGTTAAAGATAGAGATTAATCTATCTTTTTTATGAATAAAATAATTGAAGTTTGTAAACAAATATAAAAATTTATAATTAATAAATAATAGAGGTTATTAAAATCTCTTTTCTTTTGCCAAAACATATGTTAAAGTTTTTATAGGTGGTTTTTTATGAAAAAGACGAAAACAGAAATTGATTTATTTTATTTATATGAATCAAGTGAAGAAATTAGAAGTTTTTTAGAAGGTATTAGTAACTCTCCAAAATTTTTAAATGAAAGAAATATTGTAAGTCAATTATCTAGTTGCTCAGCTGAAATAGATACAACATTAAGAGAATTAATTTTAAGATTTCAAAATGAGAAATCTACTCGAAACAAGCATTTATTAGCAACTTTAGGTGCTAGTGCCATTACTTTATTTATGCCTCTTTTGGCCGCTGGAATTCTAACTATAGGCACATTAATAACTATTTTAAAATATAAAAAAGATACTACACACATACGAAGATTAATAAAAGAATATGATGTGCATCGTGAGCAAATAGTGGAATACACTCCAGCCATAGCTAGCTATGATATTGATTATATTCATAATAAGAATTTATTAACTAACTCATATACTGAGATTATAGAATTAATAAGTGCTTTAGATATAAAAAAGCAACAGGAATATTTAGTAAAATTACAAGATATTTATACTAAAAATAAGCATAATACTTGGGGGTTATATATTGCTATTAAAGATTTAAAAACAGAAATATCTGAGCTTTTTTGTGCTCAAAATATTGATTCTAATTTTACAGTAACTAATTTATTAAACTATGCTTCTAGCTTAGAAGTTTTAGATAAAGATTTACTTAATAATATTCTTTTTCATATTTACAATTTAGAATATAAAGAAGAACAAGAACGCTTTTTATTAGAATTAGCTTCTATTTGTCTTGCTCATATAGAAAGTTGTTTTTCTACAAATGAGGATATTTCATTTGACTTCCTAAAAGGCGAAGTGTTAAAAATGCCTTTAGAATTAATTAAGTATTTAGAAAGTTATTTAGATGAGCTTTTAAAAGATAGTCAAGAATATCAAAAAATAAAATCTAAAGTTATATCTGAAGATCCTAATGAACAAGCAAATATTAATCTACACTATATTTGCTCTATTCTTCAACTCTATAACCAAAATTCTTTAACAAGCACTAGAAATTCGTAACTAAGCATAATAGCTTAGTTTTTTTGATAACATAAATTTCTTAAATAAACATATATTATTAGATAAGTAAGACCAATTAATATATGCCAAAAGGGCAAAACGTGGTATAATTTTTAATAAGGTGATTAATATGTTAAAAATATGTGATGGTAATAAAGCTTGTAGTGATATTGCTTATTATTTTAGTGAAATAAGTTCTATCTATCCTATAACTCCTTCTAGTCCAATGGCTTCTAATATTGATTCTCTGACAAAAAAAAGAATTAATCTTTTTGGTACGCCTGTAAATTTAGTTGAAATGCAAAGTGAAGCAGGGGCAGCTGGAGCTTTTCATGGTGCTTTAATTAGTGGCTCTCTTGCTTCAACTTTTACTGCTAGCCAAGGACTTCTTTTAATGATTCCAAACATGTATAAAATAGCTGGCGAGATGCTACCAGGGGTTATTCATGTTGCTGCTAGAACTATTGCCACCAACGCTTTATCTATATTTGGCGATCATAGTGATGTATATAGTACTAGACCAACTGGTTTTGCTATCCTTGCTTCTAGTAATGTAGCGGATGCTGGCAATTTGGCTGCGGTCGCTCATTTATCAGCTATAAAAGGTAGTATTCCTTTTCTTCATTTTTTTGATGGTTTCCGAACTAGTCATGAAATAAGTTCAATAGAAGAATTGGACACCGAAAAACTAAAACCTCTTATTCCTTGGGCTGATATTGAGAAATTTAAAAATAAAGCCTTAAATATTGATTGTGGCTTTGAAAGAGGCTTAGCTATGAATGAAGATATTTTCTTTCAAACGCAAGAAGCCCGTAACACTTATTATGATAAACTTCCAGATATAGTAAATTATTATATGAGTGAAATAAATAAAATAATGCATACTAATTATCAACCATTTACATATTATGGCGATAAAAATGCCACTAATATTATTGTTGCTATGGGAAGTGTAACTGATACTATTAAATTAGTTGTCGATAAAGAACTTAAAAATAATAAAAAAGTAGGGCTTGTAACTGTTCATTTATATCGTCCTTTTAGTTCTAAATATTTAGAAGCAATTTTACCCAAAACTGTAAAAAATATTGCTGTTTTAGATCGTACTAAAGAAGCAGGAGCTAATGGAGAACCCTTATATCTTGACATTGTAAATGCTCTTAAAGATAAAAATATAAATATTGTAGGTGGACGTTATGGACTATCTAGCAAAAATACTACGCCAGCTGATATTAAAAGTATTTTTACTATGTTAGAAACTAAATTAAAAAATAATTTTACTATTAGTATAATTGATGATGTAACTAATACAAGTTTACCTAAAGAAGAATATGAAGTTGATTTAGACGCCTTAGAATTTCTAATATATGGTTTTGGTTCAGATGGCTGTGTAAGTGCCTCTAAAGACATTTTAAAAATATTAGGTTCAAAAGATTATTATGTTAATGGTTATTATTCTTATGATTCTAAGAAAAGCGGAGGAGTTACCCTCAGTAATTTACGAATTAGTAAATCGCCCATAAATGCTCCATATTATGTTACTAAGCCAAGTTTAGTAGTTATTACGAAAGACGAATATTTAAGAAAATTTAATATGTTAGATAATATAAAAGAAAATGGTACTTTAATCATTAATACAAGTAAGAGTGCTTCTGAAATTAATTCCTACTTAACAAATAAAGATAAAAAGATTATTAAAGAAAGAAATATTTCCTTAAACATTATTGATGCTGCAACTATCGCTGATAAAGTTGGAATCAAAGGTAAAATTAGTAAAATAATTGAAATGCTTATCTTAACTAAATTAAATATTAATAATGCCTATGAATTATTATGTGATAGTATTAAGACTTCTTTCAAAACAAAAGGTGAGAATATTATAAATAGTAATATTAAAGCGATAGAAGAAGCTGTAACTGCCTTAAAAGAGATAACAATTACAGATATTTCTAATGAAACAGATAATAGCAATTTAGATATTATTAGCAAAATAAATAATCGTTTAGGTGATAATTTAACTGTTGGGGAAGTATCACAATTTAAATCAGGTATTTTTCCCTCAGGGCTTAGCAAATATGAAAAAAGACAAACTAACACTAAAGCTCCTAAATGGATACCAGAAAATTGTACAGAATGTGGTCGTTGTAGTTTTGTGTGTCCTCATGCAGTAATTAGAACTTTTATTTCTAAAGATGAAGAAGGTAAGCCATACTTATTAAACAAAGAATATAATTATCAAGTTTTAGTAAGTGAACTAGACTGTACAGAGTGTGGTTTATGTATTACTGAATGTCCAGGATTAAATGGTAAAAAAGCTTTAGAATTTGGTCCTATAGATAAAAAAATAGCTACTAAAGCTAATGAATATTTTCAAAACTATAAAAATCCTGAAATTTATAATAAATTTACAGTTCCAGGTTCAAGTTTGTGTCCTACTAAATTTGAATTTAGTGGTGCTTGTGCTGGATGTGGTGAAACGCCATACATTAATTTAATAACTAGACTTTATGGTGAAGAATTAGTTATTGCAAATGCAACAGGCTGTTCAAGTATTTACGGAGGTTCTACACCTTCAACTCCATATAGTATTCCATGGGCTAATTCTCTTTTTGAAGACAATGCTGAATTTGCTTTAGGAATGCATTTGTCATATAAAGCTAAACGTAATTTAATTAAGCAAATAATGTTAGAAGAAATGTCTAACGTACCTAAAAATATATCAGAAATTTTTGAAAAATATATCAACAATATAAATGATTTTAAAATTACATCAGAAGTAAAAAAAGAATTAAGTATTCTAGATATACCAAGTAAATTAAAAAGCTTACTAAATTATATTCCTGCAAGAACAGTTCTAGCTTTAGGAGGAGATGGCTGGGCATATGATATTGGCTTTGGAGGTTTAGACCATGTTTTATCAACTAATGAAAACATCAAAGTTTTAGTATTAGATACAGAAGTATATTCTAATACAGGAGGTCAATCTAGCAAATCAAGTAGAATTGGTGCTATTGCAGAATTCGCTGATTTTGGTAAAAAAACTCCCAAAAAAGATTTATTTCGTATCGCAATGTCTTATTCTAATTGTTATGTTGCTAGCATTTCTCTAGGAGCTAATATGATGCATTCTCTAAAAGTTATGAAAGAAGCTATGGAACATAATGGACCAGCTTTAATTATTGCTTATTCTCCATGTATTGAGCATGGTATTAAAACAGGAATGTCTCATTCTATTGAAGAAGAACGTTTAGCTAGTGCTGTAGGATATACTTTATTAATGCGTTATAACCCAGTTGAAGAAAAACTTTATTTAGATAATAAAGAACCTAATTTTAATGATTATGAAAAATTCTTAGACAATGAAGTTCGTTATAATGCTCTAAAAATAAAAGATAATAATTTAGCTCAAGAACTATTATCTAAACAAATTGAAAATGCTAAAAAAAGATATAATTATTATAAAAAATTAAGTACTGAATAGTATTAAAGGGTTAATCTAAATTGCATGTACATGTCTCCGAACCAGTGGAACTATATAAATTCGTCTAATCAATGGGCTAACGTGTTCTTTGTGGATTCTACTGGCTACCTCAACTGGAACAACGTGGACTGGACTGTACCTGGTGTGCGCCAATATCTCTTTAAAACTCATATACTAAGTTATGGCAAAGTATAGTAGAATTGAGATACAAGATTAATCCTTAGCTTATGCTTAAATAAATAATGCTGATACTTTAATTTCTTTGCATTTAAAGTTTGAACAGCATTTTTTTAATGCATAGAAAAAAGCTAAATTAATTAGCTTCTACTCTAAAAGGATTATCGCTTGTTCCATTACCAGTTAGAATAATATCAGATTTAAGATTTATAACTGGTCTAACACCAGGTGCTTTCCAATTAGCTCCAGTAGCACCAACACTACCATCTTTTGTAACATCTGAAATATAAGTAAAACCATCAGTATCCATACTACAAGGTGACATAGTCCAATAAGGGTAACCAGTATATAAATAAAAATTATTATTAGGAACATTACCAAAACCACCCGCAAATATTGCTTCATCTAAGCTTATTAGCCCTACAGGATAAATAAGTTTATTATTACCAGTGTTAGCCAAATTAGTTGTAAACAAATCATTTTTTTGAGCACAAAGTAAAGTAGGGGTATTTACAGACAACCAACCAGTATTATCAAGTTTATACATTCTACTCCTTGGACTATAAGCAGTAAGATTATTACCATAGCCTAAAGTTCCATATCCAGTCATTTCTGTTATTGTGCGGTCATTACAAAAAGAAGCTGTTTTAGAAATGTATTTATCCAAATTAAGATTAAGAATATTATCTTTATACCAATTATCAACAATTGTTTTAACTGCACTATCATTAATGTTTGCATGCGTATCTTGATAATTATTACTTCCAGGAGTTCCATACATGTATCCTACATAAGCACTGTCATCACGCTTACCATCAATAGAATAAAAAGAAGAAGAAATTTTAGTTGATTCATCAGTTTTACCAGTAGTAGGACCATTATAAATCATTCTAACAGAACCATCACCATTAATACGTATAATTCGCCAATAATTATTAGCAAAGTATACCCAATTATTATCCACGTCACCAGCGAAATAAAAAGAGGTGCCATCATTATCTTTAGTTACATAAATTTTACCAGTAGTATTATCCACTAGTGGTCCAGTTATTCTATCTCTTGAATCTATTTCTTTATTTGCCAGTATAGTTTGGCAAGCAGTGTCTTCAGGTCTACAATAATTATCAAAATACAGATAACAACTAGTGCTTCCTTTAGTTAAATTTTTAATAACAAAGCTTTTAGAATTAAAATTCCAACTAGGTTTTGCATTATTACTACATATACTTTTTTCTTCGTTTAAAATATAACCTTCATTTGGAATCATATTTGTTTTTTCATAATTGCCATCACTATTTTTTATATAAATAGCCATTTCTTTTTTCTTATTTAAATTACTTTCTAAATCTTCATTTGGACTTGCTTTAAATATCAAAGCTACTCCACTGACCACTATTAATATTAGACATACTTTTAAAATTTTTCTTTTCATATTTTACACTCCTTTTATGAATTCTATACCATAAGAATATATTAGCAAATTCTGATATTGTTGTCAATAAAAAAATATGCATTTTATGCCGTAACAGTATTTTTGAAATTATGCCATAATTCAAGAGGTGATAGTTATGTTCAAGAAATACAGAGAAGCAAAAGGATTAACCCAAGAAAAACTTTCTGAGTTAGTTGATATTGATATTAGAACTTATCAAAAAATAGAAGCAGATGAAACTGTTCCTTTAGTAAATACTTTTGCTAAAATATCTTTAGCATTAAATTTAGATGATAAAGATATAATAAAAGAATTAAAAGAATGCGCTAAAATAGTAAAGAAAAAAGGCCGCAAATAAACATTAGGGCTATTCTTTTTTAATTATTTACTTTCTCCGTACTATTGGGATGCTTTTAATAGCTATGCTTATGTGTTCATTTTAAATTCGAATGGCTTCCTTGGTAATGGTTTTGATGTAAGTTGGCCTGATTATGGTGTGCGCCAATATCCTTTTATAACTCAAATGCTAAGTTACGACAAAGTATAGTAGAATTAGGATACAAGAATAGTCCTTAAGCTATCCGCTTTAAATACTTAATTACAGATGTTTAGTATCTAGAATAATAAACTAAAACTGTATTTTTAATTATATATAAGGGTTAATTTATTAAAAAGCACAATTTTATGTCTCCGTTCTATTGGTCTAGTGGCAATGCTGGCGTGTTCTATGTCCGTGGTAGTGATGGCTTTCTGATAACTGATTATGTGTTCTGGACTAGCTGTGGTGTGCGCCAATATCCTTTTTACTTATATAATGATTAAGGTTATTATTAAAAGGTTAAGGATACAAAATTAATCCTGAGTGTAACTCGAAATAAGATAATGCTGATGTTTTAAATCACGAATTTAAAACTACAACAGCATTTTTTGTATTTAAAACTAATAAATTTTCACAAAAAAAAGAAGCCGCCCCCTGAAGACAGCTTCAAAAAGAATAAAAAGGGGTTGACTAGTGTGATACTAGCACCAATTCGCCTTGTTTAAGTGAATTGGTGATTGTTATATTACTTTATAAAGATATATTTGTCAACACTTTTAAATTAATTTCTAAAAAAAATTTACAAAAAAGAATTAGTTTGTTAAAATTAATATAGAAGGTGAATAAAATGGTCCTAAAAAAGCCGTATGCATTCTTAATTAAACATTTTAGAATAATACATTTATTTCTATTAATTCCTATGTTTTATTTGCTAATTAAAACAGGAAATATTGTAGAATTTTTAGCTGATTATGTTTCTAATGATTATACATTAAATTTTATGGACTCTTTAAATAGTCTAGCAAGCAATTATATAAACATTATTATGTATGTATCTGTAATAGCAATACTAACTATTTTTATTGCCATGTCGTTCTTACTTCAAGAAAAAGACAAACCAACTAAGTTTTATAATATAAGTATAATATATTATATAGGTATATTCTTTTTAATAACCACTAGTTTTAATGTCTTTGGAATGATTGAAGATGACATTATGCAAAATGTTTTTGCAAGAATTATTCGCGACTTAGCATACGTAGTTTATTATAGCGAATTTATATTTATAGGTTTAACATTAGTAAGAGGTATAGGTTTTAATATTAAGAAATTTAATTTCGAAAGCGATCTTGCTAATTTAGAAATAAAAAGTGAAGATAGTGAAGAATTTGAGTTTTTAGTAGGTAAAGATTTATACAAAACTAAACGTACTATTAGACGTTTTATAAGAGAACTAACATATTATTATAAAGAAAATAAATTTATATTTACAATTATTTTTATTGTCGCTATTGGCGTTCTTGTAACAACTGTATATATGAACCGTGAAGTTTATGATAAAGTTTATAAAGAAAAAGAGAGTTTATCCTTTGGCAATATAAATATATCAGTTGATGATAGTTTTATTTCAGAATTAAGTTCTAATGGAAAAGTTTTAAAAGAAAATAAAACATATTTAGTCCTTCAAGTAACAATTAAAAACCGTTATCGTGAAGATAAAGATTTTAACTATGCTAATTTTCAACTTGTAGTTAACAAGAAAAAGATATCTCCAAGTATTTCGACTGCTAATTTCTTCACAGATTTTGGCAATCCCTATAATGGAACATTAATTAAAGGTAATAGTGAAAATTCTTATATTCTAGTTTATGAAATGGATAAAATTGATACAATAAAAAATTATTCAATTGTTGCTTTTTCTAATTTTGATACAGAACCTGGAGGACTAGGGGCAATCTCTAAAGAGATAAATATTAAACCCACTACTTTAAATAATAAAGTAACATCTAATAATGTTAATAAGGGAACTAATATAAATTTAAAATCAACTAATTTAAAAAACACTACTGGTACAATTATTAATTATGAAATAACCAATTATTTTGAATATACATTTAATTATTGTCCAACCTACGGGGAATGTTATGATTCTACCAGATCTATATCTCTAGCTGGAACCGACATTAATAGATATATTTTATTAATTTTAGATTATGATTTAGAGTTAGATGATAAATCACCTTATATGTATTCTAATAAAAACTATAAATCTTTCTTTGAAGATTTTATGACTATAAAATACACTATTAATAAAAAAGATTATTATTATGATGTTAAATTAGAAAATCCTGCAATATATAGTAAAAAAATGGTTATGAAAGTTCCCGTAAATATAAATATGGCCGAAAAAATTGAAGCAGTAATAACTGTTCGTAATATTTCTTATAATATAAAATTAAAATAACTAGTATATAATTGACAATTATAGGCTTTTTTGCTGTCATGAAACAAAATTTGGGTGTTAATATGGTTATTTATAATGAGTTAATAAAAGAAGCAGAAAAGCATTTTTCTAAAGAAAGCCTTCAGCTAATTAAAAAAGCTTATATTGTGGCAGAAGACTTACACTGCGGTCAAAAAAGAAAAAGTGGCGAGCCTTACATAATTCATCCTCTATATGTTGCCTATATAATATTAACTGAAATTAAGTTTTATGACATAAAAGTGATCATAGCTGCTATTTTACATGATTCCATTGAAGATACTAGAATAACCAAAGAATATTTAGCTAAATTATTTAGTGAAGAAATTGCCGACTTAGTTGAAGGAGTTACTAATGTCAGTGATTCTAGAATGGGTTCTAAAAAAGCCCAAGACCAATATGACATTCAAAAAGTTTTATTTAGGGTTTTGAAAGATTTTCGCATTGCTATAATAAAAATGGCTGATAGACTTCACAATATGCGTACTCTTGAATATACTAAACCAGAAAAACAAAGAAATAAAGCAGCCGAAACTTTAAGTGTATACTGTCCTATAGCTCTTCATTTAGGAGCCAATCATATTAATAATGAATTAATAGATTTAAGCTTTAAATATTTGTGTGCTTCAAGAGAGGAACAAATATTACCTGCAAGTGAATCAAATTATGAAACAACAAAATCACTACGATCTGAATATATTGAAAATAATCAAGCTAAAATTGAAAATATAGAACAAGAATTACGTGAATTATTAAGAAATAATGGGCTTAAAGGTAAGGTCAGAGGTTGTGCTAAAAGTAATTTTGGCATTTACCAAAAATTATCTGAATATAGAAATATATCTGATATTCCCAACTTAATATCTTTTGAAATAGAGACAGATAGTAGAGATGATTGTTATAAAATCGCTGAACTTATAAAAAGAAAATATGGCACATTAGAAGAATATACTAAAGATTATATTGCCAAACCTGATCCTAATGGATATCAAGCATTACATTTCTCATCCAAAACATGTTTAGAATCTACTTGTCGTTTTAAAGTGTTTTCAAAATCTATGGGAGAGGTTAATAAATATGGAGTAGTAGCTACTTATAATCATTTATTAAATCCTTCTATTGATACTTTTCAAGCTAAATTAAGAGAAAGTAATAGCTTTATTCGTGCATTAGATACTAACTATAATTTTAGTAGTAATCCTTTTGATTATATTGAAAAAACAGTTCGAAACTTAGTCAAAAATACAATTACAGTTTTTGATGGTACTGGTAAAGCTCATGTTTTACCTAATTATTCAATAGTTTTTGATTTTGTTTGTGATGTGACAGGCGGACTATCTTTAGATGCTTCTGGCGCAACCGTAAATAGTACTTTAGTCAATTTATAATTTCCACTTCGAACTGGTGACATAATTGATATTCTAAAAATCAATTCTAAATTAAATCCCAAGTTAACTCTAGAAAATGGTCTTAGTTAGTTCCAAATCATCTAGGAACTTTTTTTCTTTTATCTTGAAAATTATCTAAAAGTAAAGTATAATTATTATGAAAATAGGAGGAAGCTATGAGGAAAATAATTGCTAGTTTAGATATTGGTTCCAGTAGTATAAAACTAATAGTTGGCGAATTTATAAAAAATTCTTTAAACATTCTTTGTGTTTCCGAGCTTCCTAGCAAAGGAATAAAAAAAGGTTTAGTAGCAAATAGAGAAGAATTAATTCCGGTTTTAAAAGAAGTTTTTCATAAAGCAGAAGAAATGCTTGGTATCCCTGTAAAAGAAGTTGTTCTAAGCATTCCAGCCTATTATACTGATGTTTTGATATCAGAAGGTTCTAGTACAATTACAAATGAAAATCATGTTATAACTCATCAAGATTTAATAAGAGCTATGCATGCAGCTAGTTATAATAAAATAGATACTGATATGGAGTTAATTAGTATTATTCCTACCAGATATAAAATAAATAACGAAACAGCTGTACCAAATCCCATTAATATGATTGCTAACAAATTATCATTAAAAGCTGTTTTAGTGGTTGCTCCTAAAAATATCATAAATTCTTTTATAAACGTTTTAGATCGAATTGGTGTTAAAGCTATTGATGTAGTCACTAGCTCTTTAAGTGATTATGCTGCTAACCGAAGTAAAAATACAGCCTCTTTAGTTGGCGCAATTATCAATATTGGAGCTGAGACAACTACTGTATCGATTATTAATAAGGGTATATTAACAAAAACAGAGGTAATTGAATTAGGAGGATCGAATATCGATAATGATATTTCCTACATTTATAAAATCACCAAAAAAGATGCTGAACATATCAAAGAAAATTTAGGTTTAGCTACAAGTGCTTTAAGTTCTTCTGATGAAAAAATAACTTTAACAGACAGATTAGGCGAAAAAGTATATATTAATGCTAAAGATTTAAGTGAAATAATAGAAAGCCGACTAATTGAAATATTAGAGCTTTCTAAAAAGCAAATGAACTTATTAACAAGGAAATCTCTTGATTATATTATTGTTACAGGTGGCACATCTGAATTAAGGGATTTTCACAATTTACTCGATAAAGTCTTTACTAAAATGCATATTCTTGGTAAAATAGATATTGTAGGTGCAAGGAGTAATAAGTATAGCACTGGAATAGGAACAATTAAATATTATAATGGAAGATTAAAATTAAAAAATAAAGAATATTCTGCATTTAATTTAGAAGAATTAGAAATTCTAAGTGGTGCGCACAAAAAAGTTAATATAAATGAAAATTCCATTTTAGGGAAATTATTTGGATATTTTTTTGATAGTTAAGGAGAATGCATAATGAATGGTTTACAAATGGATCAAATAGCAAGAATAAAAGTGGTTGGTGTCGGTGGCGGCGGAAATAACGCTGTTAATCGTATGATAGAAGAAGGCGTTAAAGGCGTTGAATTTATTGTTGTAAACACTGATTTACAAGTTTTAAATGCTTCTAGATGTGAAAATAAAATTCAAATCGGTTCTACAATTACTGAAGGTTTAGGAGCAGGTGCTAATCCTGAGATTGGTCGTGCTGCTGCTATTGAATCTAAAGTAGATTTAGAAGAAGCTATCAAAGGCGCTGATATGGTTTTTGTAGCTTGTGGAATGGGCGGTGGAACTGGAACTGGCGCAGCACCTGTAATTGCTGAAATAGCTCAAGAGTCTGGTGCGCTAACAGTAGGAATTGTCACTAAACCTTTTAGATTTGAAGGTAAAAGAAGAATGGAAAATGCTCTTCTAGGTCTTGAAGAGTTAAAGAAAAATGTTGATACGCTAATCGTTATTCCAAATGATAAATTAAGAGATATAATTGATCGTAATACATCATTTAAAGATGCATTTAAAGAAGTTGATAATGTTCTTCACCGTGGGGTTCAATCCATTTCTGATTTAATTGCTGTTACTGGAATTATCAACTTAGACTTTGCTGATGTAAAAACTGTTATGCAAAAAAGTGGAACAGCAATTATTGGTATTGGATGCAATGCTGGTGAGAATAGGGCTATTGAAGCTGCTCGTCAAGCAGTTGCAAACTCTTTACTTGAGGCCACAATTGAAGGCGCAACTAATGCTATAGTTAACGTTACAGGTGGCTCTAACTTGACTTTATTTGAAATTGAGGATGCTGTTGAAACTGTACGTGCTGCTGCTAATAATGACGTTAATATTATATTTGGTGCTATTCAAAATGATAATTTAACTGATGAAGTTATTGTTACAGTAATTGCTACAGGGTTTGAAAACGAAGGAGCAGCTGAAGAAATGTTATTCTCTGATGAGTCTAAAATGCCTAGACGTAGACCTGAAAGGGAGCCAGAACCAATCGATAACGAATATGATATTCCTCCATTTTTAAGAAATAAGGATAGATTTTAATTCCCATATGGGAATTTTTATTTAAAAAGAAAGGAGTGCAAATATGAATGTACTTGTAATACCTTCATGGTATCCTAACGGAACTGATAAATTAATGGGAATATATCACAAAGAGTTTACAGAAGCTCTTATCAAAAATAACATTAGTGCCAATATGTTGTATATTGATCGTCAAAGGCTAAATGCTCCATTCAAGTATTTATTTATGAAAAAACATGAATTGATTCATGAAGAACATTATGATGTTCATATAACCAAAATGCTAGATATTCATAAAATAAGTTTTAATCTTGAAATAAAAAAGTACACTCGTGTGTTAGAAGCATCTTTTTTAAAATATTTAAAAAACAACCCCAAACCTGATATTATCCATGCAATGGTAACTATTCCTGCAGGTTATGCTGCTTGCGTTATCGGAAAAAAATATAATATTCCTGTAGTAGTTACAGAACATGCTAGTTATTTCAAGAGATTTTTTACAGGTAAAAATAAAAAATATGGAGAATATGTTTTAGAAAATAGTTATTTTTCAACTGTCAGTAATTATATGGCTGAAGAAATAAAAGAAATTAGCAACATTAAATGTGATGTTTTACCTAATTTAGTAGAAACAGCAGATTTTAAAGCAGAACGTAAAAAAATAAAAGACTTAAAACTAATAACTGTAGCGGCTTTACGCCAAGGAAAAAGAGTAGATGATATATTTGAAGCTTTAAAAATAATCACAGAAAATTATCATGCAAAAAATGTTTCTTTAACGGTAATTGGTGATGGTTTTTTAGAAGATTACTACAAACGTAGGTGTAGCGAATTAAATATGGATAAATATGTTAGTTTTGTTGGTCGCAAGAATAAATATGAAATAGCAGAACTTTTAAAGTCTCATAATTTATATGTTATATCTAGTGACAAAGAAACATTTTGTATTTCTGGTATTGAAGCATTAGCAAGTGGTATCCCTATAGTTTCTACAAAATGTTTAGGACCAGAAGAGTATATTAATGAAGAAGTAGGCAAATTAATAGAAGTAGGTAACCCAGAAGATATGGCTAAATCAATAATGGAAGTTTACCAAAATATGGATAACTATCAAATATCTAAATTAAGAGAAGTAGCAGATCAATATTCTTCAAAAAATATTATTAAGAAGGCAACGAAGATTTATAAAAGTCTTTTAAAGTAAATTAAAGCTAGACAATAAAAAGAATTTAAGATATAATTTTATTAGAAAAAGTATAGGAGTAGTAATATGAACAAAGTTAAAGATTTTTTTAAGGATAAAAAGAAAATACTTATTGTAGTATTTGGGGTTATAGTATTAATACTTGCAGTTCTCTTAGTTATGAAAGTCTTATCTAAAGACAATGCTAAAAACAATTTAGAAGATACCCTTATAAGTATGGGTCGCGATTTCTATGAAAACCACTATTATGATAAAACTGGCAAAAATGCTGATGAAAGAAAAGAGTTTTTAAAGAAATTCGAAAAACAAGGTATTAAAATAGATTTAGATAATCTAGGTCGTTACAATAGTAATACTAATAAAGAAAAGCTTAAGGAATTTGTAAACCCTACAACAGAAGAATCTTGCAATTATCAAAAAACTAAAGCTATAATTTATCCTAAAGGAAATTTTGGCAAAACTGACTATGATATAGAAGTAATCTTGGATTGTGGCTTTGATACAGAAGAAGAAAAATAAAGGAAGCAAAAAGATGAAGTTGTAAAATAAAAGTAGACATAAAAAAATAAGTGTTTACTTTTTTGTTTGGTATAATGAAAATAAGGAGATGATAAAGTGGCAAAAGGAAGCCCAAAAGGAGGAACTAATAAATATTGGACAACAGAAGAAAAATATAAGATTATAAAACCAATAATAGAATTTGAAAAAAGTTCTTCACAAGTTACTAAGGAAACAGGAATAAGCAATGGTATGTTAAGTGTATGGGTAAAAAAATATAATGAAAATGGTTTAAAAGGATTAAAAAATAAAAAGAAACCTGGCAATCCAATGAGTTCATTAATGAATCGGAAAAAGCTATCTGATATGGAAAAATTAGAATTAGAAAATATGAAGTTAAGAATTGAAAATGAACGATTAAAAAAAGGATACCAAGTGAAAGGAGATGGTTCAGTTGTAGTATTCAAAAAGTAAAACAAAAAGAATTTGAAATAATAGAAATATTAAGTAAAGAATACTCAATTAAATCTTTATGTGAAATAATGAATGTATCTAGAAGTGGTTATTATAAATGGTTAAAAACAAAATACATTTTAAATAGATATGAGATAAATCGCAGAGATTTAGAACTATTAATTAGGAATTATAAAAGAAAAACCAAGCTATGGTTTCCTTAGAATAAATACTGTTATTCGTAGAGAAACTGGATGGTATGTCTCTGATAATTTAGTTCATAAAGTATGTAAAATATTAAAATAAGAAGTAAAGCAAAACATTATTCTACTTACAAGAAACCTGGAGAAGAATCAATTAAATATCCTAACTTAATAAATGGAAACTGGAATACTATAAGACCATTAGAAAAAGTTGTAACAGATACCACAATGATCTGGTTTAAAAAACAAAGATATGACTGGACATATTATATTGATGTTTTTAATGATGAAATAATATGCTCTAATGTTTTACCTTTCCTACACTGTAACAATCCAATAAATCACAAATTAGCTTTAGAAAGTATGCTAGAAAGCAAAATAAAAAGAGGATATGAATCTCAAGATACAATTATGCACAGCGATCAAGGAATCATATACTCATCAATTGCACTTTCTCAAGTACATAAAGATTATACCATAACTAGGTCTATGTCGAGAATAGCAACACCAACAGATAATCCAATAATAGAATTTAAAAACGGTTGGTTAAAGAAAGAAATGTATATTGATTTTAATCAAGAGGATTATGAAACTGTTGAAGATTATATAAATGCTATTATATATGATCACAATTATATAAGACCTAGTTATGCATTAAACTATAAAACTCCATTCGAGTATAGAACTCAATTAGGGTTTCATTAATTCTTTTTTACTGTCTACTTTTCATTGACAAGTTCACAAAAAGAGCTTCTTTTTTTTAATTAAAAAGTAGAATAGTTAGAAGTATTATGCTATAATTGAGATAATAGTGGAATAGTAGGTGTATTTAATGGAAAAATTTAAATATATTATTTTTTTATTTCTATTTGGAATTTTAACGTTGTTTAATAATACCTCAGTAGTTGAAGCATTTACAACTGAATATGAATTTAATTATATTGGTGATGTTCAAGAGTTTATAGTTCCGGTAAATGGTACATATAAGTTAGAAGTATGGGGAGCTCAAGGTGCTGGTAATCATCAACATAGTGAACTTGGCTATGGTGGAAAAGGTGGCTATTCAACGGGCGAATTAGAGCTTAGAAAAGGCACCAAATTATATATTTATGTAGGCGGCCAAGGAAATGTTTGTTATAGCCCTTATTGTAGTGTTGCAGGAGGCTATAATGGCGGAGGTTCAGCTTGGAAAAAAACTGGTGGAAGCGGGGACCCTGCTGCTAGTGGTGGAGGCGCAACTGATATTCGTTTAATTGGTGGTTTGTGGAATGATAAAAAATCTTTACTTTCTAGGTTTATTGTCGCAGGTGCTGGTGGAGGCGGCGGTATGGATGGTAATACCCCTAATGTTGGTGCAGAACGCGGAGGCGATGGGGGCGGTTTATCAGGTATAGTTTATGATAATGAAACTGGTCATGGCGGTACACAGGATTCTGGCTGGAAATTCGGGGAAGGTTTTAGTGCTAATTCTAAAAATAACGCTTACATAAGCAATACTTATGGAGGCGCAGGTGGAGGCTCAGGCTGGTATGGTGGAAGTTTCGCTAGAAATGGCGGTTGGCAAGGTGCTGGAGGAGGATCAGGTTTTGTTTTAACTAGAGATTCTGCGACTAAAGTACCAAATGGTTATTCAGTTACTAGTGAATACTATCTTAAAAACGCTTTAACTCAAGCTGGAAATGAATTGATTCCTACTCATAATCATGAAACAACTATGAAAGGTAATAGTGGAAATGGTTTTGCTAAAATAACTATTTTAGAATATGATGCTCTTCAAATAGCAGATTTATCTTTAAATTATCTTAACACTGGAAACTATGAAGTTATTATTCCCAATGAAGAATTTGAAACTACTATTAGTTATAACAATCCTAGTGTTATTTGGTCTAGTGGAACTGGTAAAGTTACTTTAAAAGTAGATACTATTCATGAAGTTATTTTAATGGATGATAATGGAAGTATAAATGTTTATAACATTAAAGTTCTTAGTAGTAAAGTTTATTTAGATAATGTTATTTTTGATGGTATAGACTTTAAATTTGATAAACAAAGATATTTATATGAATTTAATGTTTCTAATGAAATAAATGAGATAAATCCTAATATTGTAGTAAGTGATGATGTAACATATAAAATTAATAAAACAACTTTAAATGTAGGAAAAAATATTATAGAGATTATAGCTTTAAAAGATGGCTTTACCTCTAGTACATATACTTTTGTTATTAATAGAGAATATGCTAAAACATTAGATCCTATTATTAATACTTTTGATTATACAGGAGATTACCAAGAATTTATAGCGCCTTTTACAGGAAATTATAAATTAGAAGTATGGGGTGCTCAAGGTGGCGGAGCTCATCAAAAAGCTAATGCTGAACTTGGTTATGGTGGTAAAGGTGGATATTCCACTGGAATTGTTCATTTAAATGAAGGTGAAAAACTCTATATTTATGTAGGTGGTGAAGGTACTTATTGTGCTACTGCAAGATGTACTGCTCCAGGTGGCTATAACGGTGGAGGTTCTGGCTATAAAGTTAGTTCTGGGGCTATAGATTTGGCTGCAAGCGGTGGAGGTGCAACTGATATTCGTTTAATAAAAGGTGTTTGGGATGCTGAAGTCTCATTAAAATCACGCCTAATCGTCGCTGGAGGCGGCGGAGGCGGCGGCATGGATGGAAACCGTGAATACGATGGCATCGAACGTGGAGGCGATGGTGGAGGCCTCTCTGGTATCGCCAGCAGTGTAGAAACAGGAAATCCTGGTACACAAACTTCTGGTTGGGCTTTTGGTAAAGGGTTTGCTGCTACTTCTAGTAATTTAAATTATACTTCAACTGCTTATGGTGGTCCTGGTGCTGGAGGAGGCTGGTATGGTGGTTATCATGCTCGTTCTGGCAAAGGTTGGGAAGGTGCTGGAGGTGGTTCTGGCTTTATTTGGACAAATGATTCAGTTACTTCTGTACCAACTGGCTATAATGTAGATTCTAAATACTATTTAAAAGATGCGAAAACTATTGCTGGAAATACATCTATGCCTGATTATA
>CAOJZV010000017.1 GCA_948466255.1 uncultured Bacillota bacterium
AGGCATATAGTGAAGCATCAGATAATTCAACGATATATATAATGGATGATATAACGCAAACAGAGACATTAAACTTAAATGAAAACAAAAATATAACAATAACTAGTCATGGAGTTAATCATAGTATTATAAGAGGAAATGATTTGCTTGAATATGTAATTAATTTTACAAATGGAACACTGACACTTGAAAATATTGTATTAGATGGAAATAAAATAGATGGTAGTGATAGGTTTTTTGTTGTAAATGGTACTAATGCAGAGTTGAATATTGAAAATGGAGCAGTTATTAAAAATAATTATAAGACTGTGAACGATAATGGTGCCGGCAGTGCATTAAGGGTGATTACAGGCACTGTTAATATGAATGGAGGGGAAATATCATATAATAAAACGGTCCATGGTACTGTTGGGGTAAGTAGTAAGGCGAAATTTAATTTAAATGGTGGAAGTATCTCACATAATGAAGGAATTTATGGTGGAGGATTTAATGGCTGGCTTCAAATGAATGGCGGCGAAATTTCATATAATAAGACTACTCAAAATGGTGGTGGAGCAGTTATATCTGGGGGATATATGAAAGGTGGATATATTCATCATAATGAATCCGTTGCTGGAGCAGGTTTAAGAGTATATAGTGCTACGTTTGAGATTACTGGAGGAACTATTTCAAATAATATTGCTTCTTCAAAAGGTGGCGGAATATATATTTCTAACGGAACTTTAGATATAGGAGGAAATACTACAATTAATAGTAATGAATCTGTTGGTGAAGGAGGAGGACTTTATAGTGATTCCTCTACAGTAACTATAGATAATGTAACAATGAATAAAAACAATATTACTGGTAGCAGTAGTCCAGGCTCTGCTATATTTATTACTAATGGTCAACTAACATTAAATAATGGGACAATTACTAACAATACCTGTATTGCCACTGGTAGTGTAGGTGGAGCTATAAGAGTATATACAGGAGCTACATTTATAATGAATGGTGGAACAATCGCTAATAACAGCCTTACTGGTAATGCCTATGGTGCTGGAGTAGCTTGCCATGGTGCCGATACTAAATTTATAATGAATGGCGGAATAATTAAGAATAATAAAACGGTAGCTAGTGCTAATGGAGGTGTACACATAGGCACATGTACATATACTTATAAAGCAGGAATAATATGTGGAAATACACCAGCAAACTCTTATGAAACACATACAACATGTCCTAGTTAAAATTTATAAAAATAGATATTTTGATATCTATTTTTTCTATTTTGGAAATTGTGCTTTTGCTTGTATAAGTCCTATTTATGTGGTAAAATTATAGATAGAAAAATGCTAAAGGAGAAGGTAATATGTGTGGATTTGTTGGATATATAAATAAGGAATCAGATAAAAAAGATAATATTAAAAAAATGGCAGATTTAATTGCTCATCGTGGACCTGATTCAGAAGGATATTATACTGATGAAGATATCGCACTTGGTTTTCGCCGTTTATCAATTATAGATTTAAACAATGGTTCACAGCCTATTTATAATGAAGATAAAAGTAAGGTTATTGTTTTTAATGGTGAAATATATAATTATCAGCAACTAAGGGAAGATTTAATAGAAAAAGGTCATAAATTTAGTACTAATGCAGATACTGAAGTATTAATTCATGGTTATGAAGAATATAGTGAAGGTATTTTAGATAAATTACGTGGGATGTTTGCTTTTGTAATTTATGATGTTAATACGAAAGAAGTTTTTGCGGCAAGAGATTTTTATGGAATTAAACCATTTTACTATGCTTTAATGGATGATACTTTCTTCTTTGGATCTGAAATAAAAAGTTTTCTAATTCATCCTGATTTTAAAAGAGAGTTAAATGAAAAAATGCTAGAATACTATTTAACTTTCCAATATAGTGTAGGTGAAGAAACATTCTTTAAAAATGTATATAAGTTAATGCCAGGTCATTATTTAAAATATAAAGATGGTGAACTTGAAGTTAAGAGATATTATGAACTTAAATTTGAAGAAGATGATTCTAAAAGTTATGAGGAATTTAGAGAAGGTATTAAAGAACGTTTAGAAGATTCTGTTAAAGCTCATAAAATAAGTGATGTTGAAGTTGGATCTTTCTTATCTAGTGGGGTTGATTCATCTTATATTGCGGCTAGTAGTGATGTGGATAAAACATTTACTGTTGGTTTTAATGATAAAAAATATAGTGAAATTAGTTATGCGGAAGATTTATCTAAAAAAATTAATACAGAGAATATAAATAAAGTGATTACTAAAGAAGAGTATTTTAATAATCTATCTAATATTATGTATTATATGGACGAACCTTTGGCTGATCCTTCGGCTATTGCTTTATATTTTGTAACAAAAATAGCTAGTGAAAATGTTAAAGTTTCATTAAGTGGTGAAGGTGCGGATGAAATCTTTGGTGGATATAATATTTATCAAGAATCGTTTGTATGGCCATGGTATTATAAAATTCCTTTTCCTATTCGTAAATTTATAGGTGGGGTTGCTGGGTTATTACCTAGTCATAGAGGTCTTAATTTCTTAGTAAGACGTGGTAAAAAATTAGAAGATAGATTTGTTGGGAATGCATTTATCTTTGATAATAAAGAAATTAGTAAGATTTTATCTAAAAAAAGACAAACTAAGGGATTCCAAGATTTAACTGAAGAATATTATGCACAAGTAAAAGATAAAGATATGCCTACTAAAATGCAATATATTGATTTTAATTTTTGGTTAATTGGTGATATTTTACTTAAAGCAGATAAAATGAGTATGGCTAACTCTTTAGAAGTACGTGTTCCATTTTTAGATAGACCGCTTATTGATTATGCTAGGCATTTACCTACTGATTATAAGGTTGATAAATATAAAACTAAAAAGATTTTTAGAGATATTGCTCATGAGAAATTAGAATCTAAAGTATCTGATAAGAAAAAATTAGGCTTCCCTGTACCTATACGTGTATGGATGAAAGATGATGATGTTTATATGGCTATTAAAATTAGATTTGAAAAAGCATCTGAATTCTTTGATACTAAAAAAATAATTAAATTATTAGATGATCATCGTGCAGGTAAGGCAGATAATAGCCGTAAGGTTTGGACTATTTATATGTTCTTATTATGGTATGATGTATACTTTGGAGGTGCTGAATGATATTCTTTATTATTTCCTTATCAACATATTTTTGTTATTTAATATTAAAATCTTTTAATACTTTAGAACTTTTACAAAAAGAAAAATTTAATGTTGCTAAAGCATTTAAATGGATAAAAGAAAATGCGAAAAAAGTATTTTTAACACCTGAAATTTTGGTAATTATATTAATAATTATCGTATTTAATGCAGATGCAAAAATAATAGGAATATGTATGGTTATCTTTTATATGTTTATGTTCTTATATAAACTTAAAGGATATAAAAAACAAATTAAGTTTGATGGTAATGTAATTAGAACTGGTATTATAACTTTGATAATTTATATTTTAGTATGTATTACCTTTGCTTGGAATTATAATAGTGTATCAAATGATTTTATTATGGTGGATAATAGATGGTTATATTACATTATTATGATTTTAATGATCTATTTCAATTCTTTTATTATTTTAATTTCTGGTTTAATGAATAATGGAATTATGTACTTAGTAAGAAAATTTACTAAATTAAAAAAGGGCTCTAAAAAAAAGTAAAAAATAATTATAAATCATATAATTATATAAGGAGTGATGAGAATGCTTAAAGTCAATTCGAAAAAAATCGAAAATGGCGATACTTTTATTGCAATTAAATCTGCTGTTCGAGATGGTCATGATTTTATAGAAGATGCGATTGATAGAGGTGCTGCTTGTGTAATTGCAGAACGTGGAGAATATAGTGTGAAAACTATAATTGTGCCAGATACAAGAACTTATTTGGCTAATTATTTGAAAGAATTATATGCTGATAAAATTGGTAAATTGAAATTAATTGGAATTACTGGAACAAATGGAAAAACAACTAGTGCTTTCTTTATGTTTCAATTATTAAACCGTTTAAATATAAGATCAGCTTATATTGGAACGATTGGGTTTTATTTGCCGGAAAAGAGTAGACCTTTAATTAATACAACTCCAGATTTATATGATTTATATGATATGCTGACAGAGGCAGTTGATGATGATTGCGAAGTAATGGCTATGGAAGTTTCAAGTCAAGCTTTAGATACTAGAAGACTTGAAGGAATTAAGTTTGATATGGGTTGTTTTACTAACTTAACTCAGGATCATTTAGATTATCATCACACTATGGAAGCTTATGAGCAAGCTAAATTAACTTTGTTTAATAATATTAAAAGAGCTGGTAATGCAGTTATTAATATGGATGATGAACATGGAAAAGATTTTGTATTAGATAATAATAAAAATATTTTATATGGCCAAGGCAATTATGATTATATAATAAGTGATATTAAACTTGATAATCATGGAAGTACTTTTAAAATAATCCATGATGGTGAAACTAGAGAAATAGTTTTACCTATTCCAGGAACTTATAATATTTATAATTATTTAAATGCTTATATTTTATGCGATAAACTTAATTTAGATATGGATGATGTTGTTCGTGAAACTCTTTATTTAAAAGCACCAACTGGGCGTTATCAAATTGTAAGTAACGATAAAATTTCAGTAATAATTGATTATGCGCATACACCTGATGCGGTGGAAAATATCATTAATAGTGTTAGAGAGTATTGCAAAGGGCGTATTTTTACCTTAATTGGTTGTGGCGGCGATCGTGATAAAACGAAAAGACCTATTATGGGGGCACTTGCAACTAAAAAAAGTGATTATGTAATATTTACTAGTGATAATCCAAGGACTGAAAACCCTGATGAAATATTAAATGATATTGTTAAAGGGCTTAGAAAGACTAATTTTGAGGTTATTTCTGACCGTAAGGATGCGATTAAGAAGGCAACTAGTTTATTAGAAGATGGTGATATTTTACTTGTTTTAGGTAAAGGTCATGAAGATTATCAAATTATTGGTACTGATAAATTTCATTTAAGTGATTTTGAAGAAGTGTCTAAATATATTAAATAGGAGAATTATTCTCCTATTTTTGTGTCAAATTTTTGTATTTATGTGTAAAATAAGACTTTTTGTTTAATAATAACTATAGATGTTTGTTATAATTATTGTGTATAGATTAGAGAAGGTGTTTAATATGGATGAAGAAAATAAACTTAGTCAAATAAGGCGGGAAATAATTCAACTTTATAAAAGACGTAGTGAACTAGTAGAACAAAGTAGGCAACAAATGATGCAAGAAATACCTTCAAATTCTGTAGATATTAATACAGATATGGCAGAGGAAACAGCTTCTAATGTTGTAGATATTAATACGGGTATGGCAAATAGTACTTCAAAATCTCAGGAAAGAGGTAAGGTTTTAACACTTTCTAATGGACATTCTATTTATGATGATAAAAAAGTTAGTAATGGTTTTATTAATATGGTTATTATGGCTTTACTTGCTGGATTTGCTAGCGGAGCTATTGCTACAGCTATATATATTTTCATTAATTTAGGTAAAGTTACAATTAGTTTATAAAAATTATAAAAATAACAAGGAATTTGAACCACTTTTAGAGTATATTACTTTAGAGGTGGTTTTTTTGTATACTTCAAAACTAGAAATTTATAATAAATTAAATAGTAAAAAGGAATTTCATTTTTTTAATTATGAAAAAAGGTTAAATAGGAAAATCCTTCGTTCTAATAAAAGGTATTTAAAAGAAAAACAACTTAAATATAAATATTTATTAGATAATATTAATGGTTATAGTTTAGATGAGATTCAAAGGGAAATTGTGTTATCTGAAGAAGATAGTACTTTAGTTATTGCTGGTGCAGGAAGTGGAAAAAGTTTAACTATTTTAGGTCGTATTTTATATTTAGTAGAGTGTGGGATAAATCCAGATGATATTCTTTGTATTTCTTTTACAAATATGGCTAGTAATAGCCTTAGAAAATCATTATTAAAATGTGGAATTAATATGGATGTTCTTACTTTTCATAAATTAGGGGTTAATATTTTAAAAGATAATGGTATGGGTACTAATTTAATTGATGAAAAGGTTTTATCCAATTTAGCTTTAAAAATTTTATCTAACTATAATATATTAGATATATTACCTGATTATAATTTTATAGATATAGGTAATGGGAATTTTGATGATTTACATCACTTATTATCATTAGAAAGTAAAGAATTTTATTATTTAAAAAATTTAATTGTTACTTTTATTAATTTATTTAAAGGATGCGGCTATAAGATAAGTGAATTTGATCAATTTTTAAAACAAAATGAAAAAGAAAAAGAGAAATTTAAAAGAACCAGAAATAAAAAATTATTAAATATTATAAAGGAGGTATACCAAGAATATACGTTTATTTTAAACAAAAATAATTCGATTGATTTTCATGATATGCTTAGTAAAGCAACTTTTGCTGTGGAAAAGTTTGGGGTTAGGAATTATAAATATATTATTGTGGATGAGTTTCAAGATACTTCTTTAGTGAAATGTGAGTTACTTAAAATTATTAGGGAGAAAACAGGGGCTAAAATAATGGCTGTGGGGGATGATTTTCAAAGTATATATCAATTTACTGGTTCTAATTTAGATGTGTTTTTAAATTTTAATTCTTTTTTTCCACATACAAAAATTTTTAAATTAGAAAAAACTTATCGTAATTCTTCAGAGTTATTGGATATAATGGGAAGATTTATTTTGAAAAACAAAAAACAAATTAGAAAGAAATTAATATCAGATAAGAAAAATTCTAACCCTATTTATATTTATTATTACAATAAGAATATTAATGAGGTTTTGGATAAGGTTATAAAAGATATTAATGGGGATGTTCTTGTTTTAGGCCGTAATAATAATGATATTAAGAATATTAAATATAAAAATATGACTGTCCATAAATCTAAGGGATTAGAGGCAGATAATGTTATTATTGTTAAATTGGAAGATTGTATAACTGGTTTTCCTAATAAAATTGTAGATGATGATTTGCTTAAATTTGTAAAAAAAGATTATGATAATTATCCTTTTGCAGAAGAACGTAGATTATTTTATGTGGCCATGACTAGAACTAAAAATTCTAATTATTTATTGGTTAATAAAAAAAGACCCTCTAGATTTGTAGATGAGCTTCTTTTAGAAAATAAAAATATTAAAATTATGAATGACGTTTTATATTGTCCAAAATGTCATAATGTTTTGGTAAAAAGAAAAGGTAAGTATGGAGAGTTTTATGGATGTGAGAATTATCCAAAATGTAAGTATACTAAGAAAATTAGTTGATAAATTATTTACTATTTTGCGATTATGTTACTTATTATCACTGTTTTTTGTTAACTTTAAAAATTGTAAATTTTATATTTTGGGGAGAAATGTGTAAAAAAATGTGAAAATTTTTAATAAAGTTGACATTTGTCGTATTTAGGCATATACTATGTCAGTATACTTTTTTGATAGTTTAGTATACTTTGCGAGGTGCTGGTATGAGTAAGAGAGAACAAGTTATAAGTACTGCTAGAAAATTATTTAGTGAGTACGGATATCGAAAGGTTAGTATGGATGAAATTGCTAAAGTATCAGGTGTTACTAAGCGAACTATTTATACTTATTTTAAAGATAAAAATGATTTAATTAAGTTTTTCTTATATGAAGAACTTAATGCTATGAGGGATATGGTAAATAAAATAGATGAAACTAATATACCTTTTAATCTTAAAATTCATGAAATGATTATGATTCTTATTGAATATCGCACTAATTCTAAATTGGTAGCTGCTTTTTATAAAGAAGATATTAAATCTAAATTAAAAATAGCTGATGAATGTATAGATATCTTTGATAAGGCTATTCAACAAGAAATTAGGGTTAAACTTGAAAAGGCTATAAAAGATGGTCATGTTAAAAATTGTGATCCAGATATTACAGCATTTATCATTTATAAGGTTTATGTTTCGCTTATGTTCGATTGGGATAAACCGCTTGATAAAAAAGAAGCTGCTGATAAAATTATGGATATTTTAGAGACAGGTTTACTTAGTTAGGGGGAAAATATATGAAAAAAATTAAAAGAGATAGTCAAATGATGAAACTAATGGTTATATTAGGAATCATCATATTACCACTTATATATAGTTTATTTTATTTAAAAGCGTTCTGGGATCCATATAATGAATTAAATAAAGTTCCAGTTGCTTTAGTTAATTTAGATGAGTGTAAAGAAAATTGTAAGAGTACAGAATTAATTGATACACTCAAGGAAAAGGATATTTTTGATTTCAAGGTTGTATCAAAAGAAAAGGCTGAAAAAGGTTTGGTTGATAAAGATTATTATGCGATTTTAGAAATTCCAAAAAGTTTTACTAGTGATTTAAATAATGCGGCTAGTAAGGATAGAAAATCAGTTATAATTACTTTTAAACCAAATAGTAAGACTAATTATTTATCTTCACAAATTATTACCTCAGCTGTTAAACAAATTGAAGCTGAACTTCGTTCAGAGGTAGATAAAGAAGTTGTTTTAAAATTAACGGATAATTTACAAAGTGTTCCAGAACAAACTATGCAAATTAGTGATGGTTTAAGTACTATTTATAATGGAACTAATACTTTAAATAATGGTGCTAAAGAATTAAAAACAGGTGTAAGTAGTTTATCTACTAATTACAAAGCATTTAATAATGGTGTAGAAAAACTTAAAAATGGGGCAAATACTTTATATAATTCATATGCTGATTTAAATAATGGTATTTTGGCAGCTTATGAAGGCGCTACTACTTTAAAAAATAAAACTGAAGGTTTAGGTACCTTAGTTAGTGGGGTAGAAGGACTTAAGGGTGTATCTAATGATATTATGAATGATACTAAATCTGTTTATGGTTCAATTATTGTTTATTGTACTATGAATGATTGTACGGCTAATCAGAATTTAAATAATGCATATATGATTGCTAAAGAATATGTTACGCCTAATACAGACCGTTATAATAATCTTCAAGCTTTAGAAAAGGGTATGGGTTTAATATCTGGTCAAGTTTCTAGTCTTAACGAATTAAAAGGTGGAATTGATCAGTTACAAGCTGGACTTGGAACTTTAAAAAATGGTTCTAACAAGGTTTATTCTGGTATTTCTGATCTTAATAATGGTTTAAATACTTTGAGTTCTAGTTCTAATTTAATCGATAATGGTATTGATAAAATAGATAATGGAGTTAATACCTTATCTAACGGAACTAATACTTTAAATAACGGTGTTTCAACTGCTAAAAGTACTATTGATGAAAAAGTTCAATCTGTAAGTGAGCAGACTTCAGAACTTAATGGTCTTGATGATTACGCAAAAGAGCCAGTTAAAATTCATGAAGATGATTATGGTGATGTTAAGGACTATGGTACTTTCTTTTCTCCATACTTTATGTCATTATCTTTATGGGTTGGTGGAATTTTAATCTTAATGGGATTATATTATGATCCTGATCAAAGATTCAAAACTTTAGGTCGTAATAGCGAACATCGTGGTAAACGTTTAATTTATTACAATATTATTAGTATTGTTCAAGCTGTTATTTTAGGATTCTTATTAAAAGTTATTTTAGGATTTGAAGTAACTAATATATTCTTATATTATGGCTCATGTATTTTAATTTCAGGCGCATTCTTAGCTGTAGTTATGTTCTTATTCTTTAATTTTAAAGATGTTGGTAAATTTTTATCACTTGTATTCCTAGTTATGCAACTTGCCTCTTGTGGTGGGACTTTCCCAATTCAAACAGAACCAAGCATTTATCAAGCAATTTATCCATATATGCCTATGACTTATTCTGTTGATTTATTAAGAGAATCATTTGTAAGTATTAATAGTAGTTTTCTTGTTAAAGATGTGGTTATATTATTGTTATTCTTTATAGGGTTTAATGGACTTACATTCTTAACAAGTATGTTAAAAAGTAAAAAAGAACAAAAGAAAATAATTGAGTTAGAAATGAAGAAAAATAAGAAAAAAACAAATAAAACTGGAAAAGAGAAATAAAAATTTCTCTTTTTTGTATAAAATATTTGACATGAAGGGGTAAATAGGTGGTATAATAAGACTACTAATTATTATAAGTGGGTGGAGACTATGAGCAATAAAAAAGAAGCTGTTAAATTAATTGAGGATAAGCTTAATAAAAAAACTTTTTTGACGTATAAAGAGATTGCCGAACTTACTGGCTATCATCCTAAATATATTTTGAAACTTAAAAGAGAAGTAATTGAAGGTACAATTCAACTTGAACACGGTAATAAGAATCGTGTTCCAGCTAATGTTATGAGTGAAGAGGAAAAACAAAAGATAATTACTCTTTATAAAAAAAGTAATGTAAGTATTCGTAAGTTTTGTAATTTCTATAACCGCCGTAGTTATTCATGCATTTATAATTTACTTAAAGAAAATGGTCTTTTATAGACTGTTTTTTTTGTCGATTTGTTTATGTGATATATATTATATTTAGTTAATATGTTTTGATAGGAGGTGCCTATGAAAACTGGATTAACTGAAGATGAGGTAATTATAAGTAGAAATGAACATGGTACAAATGAAATACTAGCAGGAAAAAGGGATAGTTTTATTAGACATTTACTATCTACTTTGGGGGACCCAATTATTAAAATTTTATTAATTGCTTTAGCGGTTAAAACTTTATTTTTATTTAAAGATTTTGATTGGTATGAAACTATTGGAATTGTAATTGCAATTTTTTTAGCGTCTTTTATTTCTTCTATTTCTGAATATGGAAGTGAGAAAGCTTTTGATAAATTGCAAGAAGATGCTTCAAAAATAAAAAGTCGTGTGCGTCGAAATAATAAATTATCTGAGGTCGAAATTAATGATATTGTTGTAGGAGATATTGTTAGTTTAGGATCTGGTGATCAAATACCTGCTGATGGAAGACTTATAAGTGGGAATCTTCAAGTAAATGAATCTAATTTAAATGGCGAAATGAAAGAAATTGAGAAAAAACCTAATAGTCCTGTTTATCGTTCAACAGTGGTTTATTCTGGTGAAGGATTAATGGAAGTAGAAAAGGTTGGAGATGATACTTTTTATGGAACTTTAGCTAAAGAAGTAGGTGAAAGGAAACCCGATAGTCCACTTAAACTAAGGCTTTCTCATTTGGCAGGGCAAATAAGTAAAATGGGTTATATAGGAGCGGCTTTAGTTACAGTTTCTTATTTGTTTTCTGTACTTATTTTAGATAATAATTTTAATATTGGTTTGATAAAAGAAACAGTAACTAATTTTCCTATAATGTTTGGTCATTTGTTACACGCTCTTACTCTTAGTGTAACTATTATTGTGGTAGCTGTTCCTGAGGGGCTTCCTATGATGATTACTTTGGTATTATCTTCTAATATGAAAAGAATGCTTAAAAACAATGTTCTTGTTAGAAAGTTAATGGGTATTGAAACGGCAGGGAATATTAATATGTTATTTACAGATAAAACAGGGACTATTACTAAAGGAAAGTTAGAAGTTATCGGAATTAGTGATGCGAAAGGAAATGTTTATCATGATGAAGAGGAATTAAGAGTAAATAAGTATTTTTATCCACAGGTTAAATTGGCTTTAATTGCTAATAATGCAAGCAGTTATGATGAAAATGGAAAAGCTATTGGAGGAAATATTACTGATAGAGCTTTATTGGATTTCTTTTGTAAGGCGCATATGAATTTTGAAAAAATAGAATCTATTCCTTTTTCCAGTGAAAAAAAATACTCTGGTGTAAGTATTCGCTATGAAGGGTCACGTATTAATTTTATTAAGGGAGCACCAGAGATTATTTTAAAGAAGTGTACACATTATTATGAAAACGGTAAAAAAGTAGGATTATTTAACCGTGATAAATTATATAAACAGGTTAGCTATGCTACTAAAAAAGGTATTAGAGTATTAGCGATAGCTACTACTGATGTTAAAGATAGATTAAATAGGCTTACTTTGATTGGTCTTGTTTATATTAAAGATGAAGTAAGACCTGAAGCAGTTGAGGGGCTTTCATTAATTAGAAATGCCCATATTAATACTGTTATGATTACTGGAGACAATGTGGAAACAGCTTATGCGATCGGGAAAGAGGTTGGTCTTATTACTGGACCTAGTGATGTAGTTTTAACTAGTGAAGAATTAAATAAAAAATCGGATGCTGAAATTAAGAATTTGCTTCCTAATCTTAAAATTATTGCTAGGTCATTACCTCAGGATAAAAGTAAGCTTGTTAAATTGGCCCAGGAGAAAGGTCTTGTTGTAGGTATGACTGGTGATGGTGTTAATGATGCTCCAGCACTTAAAAAAGCTGATGTTGGATTTGCAATGGGCTCTGGGACAGAAGTTGCTAAAGAGGCTAGTGATATTGTTATTTTGGATGATAATTTATTATCTATTTCAAATGCAGTTTTATATGGTAGAACAATATTTAAAAGTATAAGGAAATTTATTATTTTCCAATTAACTGTTAATTTATGTGCGGTAAGTGTATCTATTATTGGTCCATTTATTGGTGTGGATACCCCGGTTACAGTTATACAAATGTTATGGATAAATATGGTAATGGATACTTTGGCGGGGATTGCCTTCTCGTTTGAACCTGCTTTAAAAGAGTATATGAATGAAAAACCGAAACGAAAAGATGAAATGATTATAAATGATTATATGAAGCAGGAAATCTTTATTACTGGTGTGTTTTCAGCTTTATTATGTATTGTTTTCTTAAAAAGCCCATTTATCCACAGTATATTTGGTGGGGAAAATACCAATGACTTAATGACTGCTTTCTTTGGATTATTTATTTTTATGAGTATATTTAATTGTTTTAATGCCCGAACTCATAGGCTTAATTTATTTGCCCATATTATGAAGAATAAAGTTTTCCTAGCTGTTATTGGCTTTATATTAATTGTTCAAATTTATCTTATTTATTACGGTGGCGATATGTTTAGAGCTTATGGGCTTAGTTTATTTGAATTTGAAGTTATGGTTTTAATTGCCTTTATTGTGGTTCCGATTGATTGGATGCGTAAGTTATTTCTTAGAAAAAAGGGTGAAATTGGTGGCGTTTAGGATTTGCAGGTTTAGGGCTAAAGTGATATAATAATTGTCATAAATTGAGGTGATTGATATGGCAAAAATTAGGAATCTTAAATTTTCTAACGAATTAGTTTCACTTATTTTAGCAGGGACTTTATCTATGACTTTGGTTGGGTGTGTTTCTAATGATACCAAGACTGATGATAGTGGTTCAGAAATTCCTAAAGAACAACCAAATGAAGGTGTAAGAGGTGCTTTAGATAATGTTGCTGAAAGCGCAGGATCTGCGGTTAATGATGAATATGAAAAAGTTAAAGGTGATAATGCAGTTGAGGCAGCTATTACTGTTATGATCGATGGTGCTGAAAAAGTTGGGAATGCAACTGAAGAATATAAACAAACAGAGGAATATCAGGAAGCTAAAGAACAAGTTATATCTAATTTTGATACTTTATTAGGATTTTGTTTTAATAATAAAGAAATAGATGGATATACTATTCACGATGTATCTGATACTACTAAGGAAAAAGCTAAATCAGCTTTAAATACTTTAGATGGATATATTGAAAAAAATATTCCTGATTATAAGGAAAAGGCTAAAGAGAAATTAAAAAAAGCTGGAGATTGGATTTGGGATAAAAGTACTGATGCTGGTGCTTATATAAAAGATAAAGGTAGTGAGTGGCTAGACGAAGTAAGGTCAAAACAAAGGTAATAATATCTTTGTTTTTTTTCTATCTTAAACATTTTGTTAATAAAAATATCCAGTTTTTACCATTTTTTTGTCAAATATTGTAGAAAAATATGCTAATTTATGTTATATTTATAGAGCAGTAAACTTATAAATAATCAAGATAGAAGGTAATATTTATGATAAATTTTATTATTTGTGAAGACAATGTAAATGATAGCAAATCAACACAACAAGTAATAGCTAAATATATGATGAAGAATGAAATAGATTATAGGATTCATTTGTATGATGATTATAATAGTGATTTCATGAAAATAATTGAGAAAAAACTTCCTTTTAAAATCTATATTTTAGATATTGAAACACCTAGTGGATCAGGTATTGATATGGCTAGAGTAATTAGAAATAAAGATGTTGATAGTATAATTATATTTTTAACTGGTCATGATGATTTGAGTAAAGTTGTAGCTAAAAAGGACTTTTTATTTTTGACATTTATTAATAAATTTGATGATGCTGAGGGTAGATTAATAGAAGCACTTGATAAGGCTTTACAAGTTGTAAAGGTAAAGAAAACTATTAGATTTAAAGATGGTGGAGTTGTTTATAACATTAATTTAGATGATATTTTATATATTACTAAAGATAGTGTTGAAAGAAAATGTATTATTAAAACTGATTATACTGAGTATAAAATTAGTAAAAATTTATCTACAGTTATAGATATGTTAAACGATAATTTTGTAAAAACACATAGAGCTTGCGTTGTGAATACTAAAAGAATATCATGTTATAACAAACCTAAAAGGATAATAACTTTTGATAATGGCGAAACTATAGATATTGTATCTACAAGATTTGAAGGAGAGTTGATTTAAGATGGATATATTAATGATTGTTATATGTATATTAGATTATGCACTTTTATGTGCATTTGCTATTTTTAGTTGGCAACAATTTGTGGAAAAGCCAGTAAATTTTAAAAATTATAAATTATAAATTATATTTAGCTTTTTTGATAGGTACAGTAGGGTGTACTGTAATTAATTTTTGTTTACCTCCAGCATTTAAAATGATTTTAATGGTTGTGCTATTATTTATATTATGTTATTGTTTCTTTTGTCGTAATATAACACAAGCAGTGATTATGGTAATAATTACAGAATTAATAGCTACTATATTTGAACTAATTTTCGTTTTATTAATTTTAGCGTTTATTGAAAGTAACCCCGATAATGTGTCTCAAAATATATTATGTGCTTTACTAATTAATTTAGGTGTACCAATTTTATCATTTATGTCATTTATAACACCCTTTCCTGTTAAATTTTACAAATATATATCAAAAACTTTTAATAATATGAAAGAAAGTAGTTTAATTATTTATTTCATTATAACAATAGTTTTAATTAGTTGTTTTATGATAATGACATATATGAAATTACCAACGGTGTTAGTTTTGATTTGTAATATTTGTTTAACTATACTTTACATTGTGATTATAATAAAATTGGCTAATATCAATGAAAATTTTAGAAAGGTTAATAATAAATATGAAACTAGCTTAACCAGTTTAAAGGAATATGAATCGATTATGAATAATTATAGAGTTGATAATCATGAAAATAAAAACCAGTTATTAACTATTAGAAATATGATAAAAGCCAATGATAAGACAACAATTAAATATATAGATAAGTTGGTTGATAATAGAATTAATGATAATGAGAATATTTTTTATAAAACTTCTAAAATACCTGAAGGCGGACTTAGAGCTACTATTTATTCTAAATTATGTAAAATGAAAGATGCTGGAATTGAATATAGTTTAGAAATTGCTAACGACGTAAGAACAGTTGATTTGATAAATTTGAATGATGATACGATGCTTAGTATTTGTAAGATTGTTGGTGTATTTTTAGATAATGCGATTGAGGCAGTTGAAGGATTAGAAGAAAGGGATATTATTGTAGAAATATTTATTATGGATAATAATTTATGTATAGAGATTTCTAACAATTATAAAGAAAATATTGAATTAGATAAAATATCTAATAAAGGCTATAGTACTAAAGGAAAAGGACACGGATATGGATTATCGTTAGTTAAAAAGATTGTAGATAATAATGAATTATTGGAAAATGAAAGGGAAATCAGTAAAGATTTATTTACACAAAGGTTAAAAATAAAAATGTAGAGTCTAAGCTCTACATTTATTTTATTATTTAATTAAACTTTTTGGTGTTTCTTCTTCATCAAACCAAACAAATCCACACGCTTGGCTTCCTATATTAGCGAATAAACCACCTAGGTTAGCTAATGCTGCTGCTATAAATGACATGTAAGAAATTCCTCCCCTCATTATTCTAAAGTTGATAATTTTTATAATTATCATAAGGTAATCCGAATAATTTATATATTGCTTTAGAAGTCATAAAACATTGTATTATCAAGGCAAAGATAAAACTATTGGATAAAAAATTATCTGGAATAATTATAGATAATATTACAAATATTATAGCTATTACTGTAGATATAATTTTATAAGCTAATCGCCTTTTTGGATTTACAATAGGCTTTTTTTTAGTATCTGCGGGACTATTTTTAAATATAAGTAATACTCCAACTATACCCAAAATAATTTTGGGCAATAATGTTATAACAACTATTGAACATAAATATGTAGAACCAATAAATATCAAAGTGGAAGAAACCAGACATACCCAACTTTTTGTAGCATGCATTCCAAAAGATGGCATTCTGATTATGTTATAAATTACTGTAAAGATAATTAGCTCCTTCAGTATTCCTAATATGTATGCAATAGCGCATATCACAATTGTTTTAGAAATTGTTATATATATGCTGGCTAGCCCATATTTGATTTCAGCTAACTTTACTTCATTATACTGTGGATATTGTTTTTTTATTAAATCCATTGAACAACCTACAACTAACTCCTTCATAAAACCAACTGCTTTCTATTATTGCAATTTCATAATAACAATTTTTTTATAAGACATTTATAAAATTGCTCAATTAATATTTTCTTGTGTGCTAATTGCAAATTTTATATGGTGAGCAATAGTGATTTTTAGCGTTCATGTATAAAAATCCCACTTTCGTGCAAGAAATAGATTGCAGGTAAGTAAATTTAGTAGAATAGGATTGCCGCGGTAAAGCGAAAAAAATAGACTGTTTGCAAATTTTGTCGTTTTTTGTAGTTCGCTTTTTATTGAAATATAGTGTTTACAGCGTTATATTAAAAATGTAAGAGATTTACTAGAAGGGAGATGTAAGCATGCGAGGAAAAGTTAAATGGTTCAATAACGAAAAAGGTTTTGGATTTATCGAATACAATGATCATGAAGATATATTCGTTCATTATTCTTCAATACTTACTGAGGGGTATAAAACACTAGTCGAAGGCCAATATGTTGAATTTGAATTAGTTCGAACTGACAAAGGTCTACAAGCTAAAAACGTAGTAGAAATTAAGACTGCACTAGTATAGTTAGTCTTTTTTTTTTGATACTTAATGTATAGTTACATATTATTACATAGTTTTTCATATTATTTTGATGGTAATTGTGATATAATGTAAGTAGGAGAGTGATATTATGGAATATAGAATTCATGGAAAGAAGTTTAAAATTACAAATGATATTAAGAGCTATGTTGAAACTAAACTTGGTAGACTTGATAAATACTTTGAAAATCCAGAGGCATTTGAGGCAACGGTAGTTATTAGAGCTGATGGCGTTATGCAGGTGGTTGAAATAACTGTTCCAGCTAAAAGAATGATTTTACGTGCAGAAGAGGCAAACAAAGATCCTTTTGCTGCTATCGATTTAGTTTTAGATAAATTAGAAAGACAAATAAGAAAAAATAAAACTCGTATGAGTAAAAAAGGAAATAAGGAAAGATTTTCTGATCTAGTATTAGACTTTGAAGTTCCAAAAGAAGAAAAAGATAAAACCAAAATTGTTAAGCGTAAAGAGGTTGAATTAAAACCGATGAGTGAAGAAGAAGCAATTTTACAAATGAATTTAATTGACCATGACTTCTTTATCTTTAGGAATGCTAAAAATGGTGAAGTAGAAGTAGTTTATACTAGAAAAGATGGTAACTACGGAATCATTAAAGAAAAATAAAGACTTTTAAGTCTTTTTTTCTTGTAATACTGTTAATTTTCTTTGTTTTTTGATAAAATAGTAATAGACATGAAAGGATGACAGATATGGGAATTTTTAAAAAAATTTTTGATCATGAATATAAAGAATTAGAACGTTTTAAGGGAATAGCAAATCAGGTAATAGCACTTGATGATGAAATGAGTGCATTAACTGATGAAGAATTAAAAGCTAAAACTCCTGAACTAAAAAAAAGGTTAGAAGATGGTGAAACATTAGAAGATGTTTTAGTAGAAGCTTTTGCGGTAGCTCGTGAAGCAGCTTATCGTGTTATTGGTGAGAAAGCTTATTATGTTCAAATAATTGGCGGGCTTGCAATTCATTATGGTAATATTGCTGAAATGAAAACTGGTGAAGGTAAAACTTTAACTTCAGTTTTACCTGCTTATGCTAATGCATTAACTGGCGATGGTGTTCATATTATCACGGTTAATGAATATCTTGCTGGTCGTGATGCTGAGTGGATGGGACAAATCTATGAATTTTTAGGTATGACTGTTGGTATTAATTACCGTGAATATTCACCTAAAGAAAAAAGAGAAGCATATAACTGTGATATTATGTATTCTACTAATAACGAAATTGGATTTGATTATTTAAGAGATAATATGGTAGTTAAGGCTGAAGAACGTGTTCAAAGGCCACTTAATTTTGTTATTATCGATGAGGTTGACTCTGTTTTAATAGACGAAGCTAGAACTCCACTTATCATTGCTGGTGGAACTATGAAATCTGCTAATTTATATATGCAGGCTGACAGTTTCGCAAAAACATTAAAAGAAAATAATGGATATATATATGATGAGAAAACTAAAGCTGTATCTTTAGATACTGAGGGTATTAAAAAAGCAGAAAAATATTTTAATTTAAAAAATTTATATGATATTGAACATACTACTTTGGTTCATTTTATTAATCAAGCTTTAAGAGCTAATTATAGTATGAAACGTGATTTTGATTATGTTATTCAAGATGGACAAATTATTATTGTTGACCAATTTACTGGTCGTTTAATGCCAGGGCGTACTTTTTCAGAAGGACTTCATCAAGCTATTGAAGCTAAAGAAGGTGTTCAAATAAATGAAGAATCTAAAACTTTAGCTACTATTACATTCCAAAACTTATTTAGAATGTATAAAAAAATAGCTGGTATGACAGGTACTGCTAAAACAGAAGAGGAAGAATTTAGAGATATTTATAATATGTATGTTATTACTATTCCTACAAATAGACCTATTGCTCGTGAGGATTTTGGTGATTTGATTTTTGCAACAGCTGCTGGTAAATATGGTGCGATTGTTAAGGAAATTAAGGCTAGACATGAAAAAGGGCAACCAGTATTAGTTGGTACTATTGCAGTGGAGAACAGTGAACTTTTAAGTAATATGCTTAAAAAGGAACGTATTCCACATGAAGTATTAAATGCTAAAAATAATGCTCGTGAAGCCGAAATTATTGCCAAAGCTGGAGAAAAAGGCTCAGTTACTATCGCTACTAACATGGCGGGACGTGGTACTGATATCAAACTTGGTGAAGGTGTTAAAGAACTTGGAGGTTTATGTGTTTTAGGTACAGAAAGACATGAATCTAGGCGTATTGATAATCAATTACGTGGACGTGCTGGACGTCAAGGGGACCCTGGTATGACTCAATTTTGTGTATCATTTGAAGATGAATTAATGGTGCGTTTTGGAACTGATAGTGCTAAAGCTATGCTTCAAAGACTTGGATTTGATGGAGAAATGAATATTAGAAGTAAATCTTTATCTAAATCTATTGAATCTGCGCAAAAACGTGTTGAAGGTAATAACTTTGATACTCGTAAAACTTTACTAGAATATGATGATGTTTTAAATAATCAACGTGGAATTATTTATGATAGACGTAATAAAATTTTAGATAGTGAATCTATTCATGAAGATGTTCTAAAGAGTTTTTATGACCATATTGAGGCTTTTGTTAAGGATCATGTTAATGAAGATGGTAATTTAACTGGTTTGGATGTTAGTGAAATTTTAGAATCTGTTAATCAAAATTTACTTACAGACCCACTTGAAATTAAAGAACTTGAAGAATTAGATGCTGATGCTTTAACTGAAACTATTTATAACGAAGTAGTTAAAGAATATGATAAGAGAACTTCTGAAATACCCGAAGAAATTCGTGATGAATTTGAAAAGGCTGTAACTCTTAAGGTTATTGATACTCACTGGATGGATCATATTAATGAAATGAGTTTATTACGTGAAGGTATTGGCTTAAGAGGTTATGGTCAAGAAAATCCCCTTCGTGCATATACTGCAGAGGGATATGAAATGTTTGATAATTTATTAGATACTATCGATATGGATGTTACTCGTTTCTTATTACATGCTGAAGTAAGGCAAAATACTGAAAGAAAACAGGTGGCTAAAGGTAGTGCTGTTGAAGATGTTAACAAAGTAAAAAAAAGACAACCTAAACGTGTTAATAAAGTTGGGCGTAATGATCCGTGTCCTTGTGG
>CAOJZV010000018.1 GCA_948466255.1 uncultured Bacillota bacterium
TAACCCTTGATTTTTCACAAAAAGATGGAAATCCTATTGGACCTTCTGAAGGTGGAGATGGAACAACAAGCGTAGTATATAGATGTACTAGTGATAGATTAAGTATAGGAGATAGTGTTGAGGGAATAACAACTACTACAAATCCAAACGAATTAAATAAGAAAGTCTATATAAAACATGAAATAGATTCAGAAAACAAAATAACGGTATCAGAAGTATGTTATGTGACAGATACCGAACATTGTATGCCAGGTGGGAATGCTTCTTATTATGAAACAAATAAGGCATTTTTAGAAAGTCAACAAGATTGGTTTACAAGTAATGGAGGTAGTTGTTATTCTACTAGTAATTACTTTGGGTGTAGCGTAGATGGATTAATAAGTATTTCAGTTGATCCTTACGGTAATTCTTTAGCAATTGATTTGTCTAATAATAGCAATAATTGTCGTATTGATATTGACAATAAGTCTTATTGTTAAGAGTATCTATATAAATAATATAAAATTTAATATTTTGGTTTAAACAATTCTATGGATTGTTTAAACTATTGGCTATTGCATTAGCAATAGTTTTTTCTTTGTTTTATATACGTTTTTTGACATTTTTATTTGATTTGGTTTGTTTTTTTTGGTACAATGAAATACGGTGATAACATGGTAAAATATGATGAAAACTCAATAAAAATATTAGAAGGACTTGAGGCAGTTAGAAAAAGACCTGGTATGTATATTGGTTCAACTGACAAAAGAGGTCTTCATCATTTAGTATGGGAAATTGTTGATAATAGTATTGATGAAGTTATAAATGGATATGGTAATAAAATAAAAGTTACTATTCATGCGGATAATAGTATTACTGTAGAAGATTCTGGTAGGGGTGTTCCTACAGGAATGCATGCGAGTGGTAAATCAACTCCTGAAGTAATTTATACAGTTTTACACGCTGGGGGTAAATTTGAAACTTCTGGTTATAAAGTATCTGGAGGACTACATGGTGTTGGTGGGTCTGTTGTTAATGCTTTATCTAAATGGATGGAAGTTACTATTAAACGTGATGGTTTAGAACAATATATTAGATTTGAAAATGGTGGACATACAGTAATACCTTTAAAGAAAATTGGTACAACTAATAGAACAGGTACTAAAGTTCATTTTATGCCTGATGATACTATTTTTTCAACTACGCAGTTTTCATTTACAACTATTTGTGAAAGAATGCAGGAAAGTGCTTTCTTACTTAAAGATTTAACAATTGAAGTTGTTGATGAAGCTGATGAAAAACAAGAGATTTATCATTATGAAAAAGGTTTAAATTCTTTTGTAGAATATTTAAATGAAGATAAAAAAGCTTTACACAAAGTAGTAGATTTTGATGGAATGAAGGAAGGCATTAATGTAGAAGTTGCCTTCCAATATACGGAAACTTATTCAGATAATATTATTTCATTTGTTAATAATGTTAAAACTGGTGATGGTGGTACTCACGAAGTTGGACTTAAAACTGCTTTTACCAGAGTATTTAATGATTATGCAAGAAATAACGGATTTTTAAAACCTAAAGATAAAAATTTAGAAGGTCCTGATACTCGTGAAGGTTTAACGGCGATTGTTTCTTTACAAATACCTGAAAAATTATTACAATTCGAAGGTCAAACTAAAGGTAAATTAGGAACGCCTATCGCACGTACGGTTGTTGATAGTATTGTTTCTGAGAAACTACAATTTTTCTTAGAAGAAAATAAAGAATCAGCTACTAAAATACTAGAAAAAATGGTTAAGTCTAAACAAGTTAGGGAAGCGGCTAGAAAAGCGCGTGATGAAGCTCGTAATGGAAAAGGGAAAGGAAAAAAAGAAAGGTCACTTAGTGATAAACTTACTCCTGCCCAAAGTAAAAATCCAAAAATTAATGAATTATTTTTAGTCGAAGGAGATTCAGCTGGAGGATCTGCTAAACAAGGACGTAATAGAAAATTTCAAGCGATACTTCCTTTACGTGGTAAAGTTTTAAATACCGAAAAAGCTAAACTTGAAGATATTTTAAAAAATGAAGAAATTAATACAATGATTCATACTATTGGTGCGGGTATTGGTAGTGATTTTGATGTTAATGATTCTAATTATGACAAAGTTATTATTATGACCGATGCCGATGATGATGGGGCACATATTCAAATTTTACTTCTTACTTTCTTCTATAGATATATGAAACCATTAATTGAAAATGGGCATTTATATATTGCGATGCCGCCTTTATATGCTTTAAAAAATGGGAATAAGATTCATGGCTATGCTTGGACTGATAAAGAGGCTGATGAAATTAGAAGTCAGGCTAAAGTAAAACTTGAAAAACAAAGATATAAAGGTTTAGGTGAAATGAACGCCGAACAATTATGGGAAACAACAATGAATCCTGATACAAGAAACTTAATAAAAGTTAATTTAACAGATGCATCACTTGCTGAAAAGAGAGTAAGCGTTTTAATGGGAGATAAGGTTGAGCCTCGTAAGGCTTGGATTGAAGAAAATGTTGAATTCACACTTGAAGATAACTTTGAAATGTAGGGTGATAAAATGAGTGAAATTATTAAAAAGATACATGACTATGCTTTAGAAGATATTATGGGTGATAGTTTTGCCCAATATGCGAAGACTATTATTCAGGATAGAGCTTTACCAGATGTTAGAGATGGTTTAAAGCCTGTTCAAAGAAGAATTTTATATGCAATGTATAAAGATGGAAATACTTATGATAAAGCAACTAAAAAATCAGCTAAAGCAGTCGGAAACATTATGGGTTTTTATCACCCGCATGGTGATTCTTCTATTTATGATGCTTTAGTTAGAATGAGTCAGTGGTGGAAGAACAATGAATGCTTTGTAGAAATGCAAGGTAATAATGGTTCTATGGATGGCGATGGGGCTGCAGCTATGCGTTATACCGAAGCTAGACTTACGAAGATTGCTGGTGAATTATTAAAAGATATTAATAAAGATACAGTTTTAATGAGTTTAAACTATGACGATACTTTACTTGAACCAACTGTTTTACCTGCGAAGTTTCCTAATTTATTAGTTAATGGTTCAACTGGTATCAGTGCGGGTTATGCGACTAATATTCCACCTCATAATTTAGGTGAGGTTATTGATGCAACAATTAAAAGAATTGAAAGTCCTAATTGTCGTTTAGATACAATTTTGGAAATTATTAAAGGACCTGATTTTCCTACTGGTGGTGTAGCTGAAGGAATTGATGGAATTCGTGAGGCTTTTACTAAAGGTAGAGGTAAAGTAAATGTTAAGTGTAAATATACTGTAGAAGGGCCTAAAAATAAAAGGCAAATTATTATTACCGAAATACCTTATGAAGTTAACAAAATGGCAATGGTTAAGAAGATTGATGACATCCGTATTGATAAAAAAATTGAAGGTATTAGTGAAGTTAGAGATGAAACCGATAGAGAAGGAATCCGTATTGCGATTGATTTAAAGAAAGATGCGGATGAAGAATTAGTTATTAATTATTTACTTAAAAATACTGATATGATGGTTTCTTATAATTACAATATGGTGGCTATTGTTAATCGTAGACCTATGACTTTAGGTATTATGGAAATTTTAGATGCTTATATAGAACATCAAAGAGATGTTATTACTAGAAGAACTAAGTTTGATTTAAAAACAGCTGAAGCTAGAATGCATATTGTGGAAGGTTTAATTCGTGCTTTATCTATTTTAGATGATGTTATTAGAGTTATTAGAGCTTCTAAAAATAAGGCTGATGCAATAGATAATTTAGTAAAAGAATTTGATTTTACTAAAGAACAAGCAACAGCTATTGTTACGTTACAACTTTATAGATTAACTAATACTGATGTAACTGAACTTGAAGAAGAACTTAAGAAACTTGCAAATGAGATTTCTATATATAGACAAATTTTAGGTAATGAAGAAGCTTTAAAACATGTTATGAAGACTGAACTTAAGTTAATTAAAAAAGAATATGCGACTCCTAGAAAAACAGAAATTAAAGATGAAGTAACTGAAATTAAGATTGATACAACTTCTTTAATTCCAAAAGAAGATTGTATGGTTGTAGTTACTAATGAAGGTTATGTAAAACGTGTTTCTATGAGAAGTTACGCGGCTTCTGATGAAGAAACTGGATTAAAAGAAAAAGATTTTGTAACTGGTTTATATGAAACTAATACAATGGATACTTTACTATTATTTACTAGTAAAGGTAATTTCTTATATGTCCCTGTTTATACTATTCCTGATTTAAAATGGAAAGATTTAGGTAAACATATTAGTAATATTATTAGTATTAGTTCTGATGAAAATATTATTTCATCTTATATTACTAATGATTTTAGTGATAAGGTTAATTTTGTAAGTTTCACTAAAAATGGTATGGTTAAACAGACTAACCTTTCTGATTTGAAAGTTCAAAGATATTCTAAACCTATTACTTTAATTAAACTCAAAGGTGATGATGTGGTAGTAAATACTGAAGTTTCTAATAAGGAAGTATTTATTACAACTAGTAATGGTTATGGTTTAAGATATATGACAAAGGAGATACCAGTTACTGGTATTCGTGGCAGTGGTGTTAAAGCTATCAATTTAAAAGATGATTATGTTGTTAGTGGACATAGCTTTAATGATGCTCATTATTTAGCTATTATTACTGATAAAAATACAGCTAAAAGAATTAAATTAGAAGAGTTTGAAATTACTTCTAGGGCTAGAAAAGGTGTTTTAGTAGTTAGAGATGTTAAAACTAATCCATATCACATAACTAATTCATTTATTATTAAAAATAAAGTTGATTTAGGGTTAGTTACTGATGAAGTCAAATATATGAAAATAACTGAACTTCCAATTGGTGATCGTTATCAGACTGGAAGTAATATTTCTAAAGAAAATATAGAATCTTCATTTATTAAGGCTGGATTAAAAGAACAGGAAGAACCGGAAATAGATGTTTCTTTAGATAAAGTTGATGAACAAATGATGACTATTGATGATTTTCTTGGTGATATAAAGATAGATTAGTTTCTATCTTTTTTTGTTATTCTTTAATATGTATTTGAATATATTAATATAGGTGATTATATGGATACAAAAGAAAAATTTAAAGATTTTGTAAGACAAAATCCAGTTTTATTAAAACATGTAAAAGAAGGAAATATGACATGGCAAAAGTTTTATGAAATTTATGATATTTATGGTGAAGATGAAAATGCATGGAAAGATTATTTAACTATAGGTGCTACAGCAGCGGCTGCTACTACGGCTGCTACTAGTTCTTTTGATTTGATGGGATTTTTAAAGAATCTTGATTTAGATAGTATACAAAATAGTGTGAATAGTATGCAGAGAGTTTTGGGATTGCTTCAAGATATGTCTTCTGGAAAAAGTAATGTAACCGAAACACCAAGAAAACCAAGACCGCTTTATAAGCACTTTGAGGATTAATGACTTTAGATTTACAATATAAAATAAAAGAAAATGAATACTATCTAAGACATTTGAGACAAAACTCTAATTGGTATAAATTATTAAATAGGAATCCAGCTAATTTTAAAATGTTTGAAGATGAAGTAAGAGAAGTATATAAATTAACTAAAGCAGATAAAATTTCTAGAACTTTAGATACTATCGAAATGTTAGAGAAAGTACTATCAACTTTAAGATAAATGTGTTAAAATATCTTTGGTGATATAAATGCGAGTTATAAGTGGTAAATATAAAGGTAAAAAATTACAAGGTTTTGATATAGATGGAACAAGACCCACTATGGACAGAGTAAAAGAATCTTTATTTGGAATGATTCAAAATAATATTCCAGATAGTGTTTGTTTAGATCTATTTGCTGGTAGTGGGGCTTTAGGAATTGAAGCTTTAAGTATGGGAGCTAAAGAATGTTATTTTATTGATCATAATGATATAGCTATAAAGGTTTTAAAAGAAAATACTAAAGATATAGATGGGGCATTTGTTGTTAAAATAGATTATAAAAAATATTTAAAAGAAACTAAAAATAAATTTGATATTATATTTTTAGATCCACCTTATAAAAATAATTTACTAAATAAATCATTAAAGTATATTGAAGAAAATGAACTTTTAAATGATGGTGGAATTGTAGTTTGTGAATATGAAGTAGAAAAACCAATTACTAATTTAACTTTAATTAAAGAAAAAAAATATGGAACGAAATATATTCAAATTTTTAGAAACTAGCTTATAAAAAGCTTGTTTTTTTATTGTGTATTTTTGGTCAATTTTAAAAAAATGTCAAAAATTTAAATTTTTTTCGAAAAAAAGAAGGAATTGGGGGTCCAAATCTCGTAGGATATATACGAGGAGGTAAAATATGTTTAAAAGATACCCATTTATAAGACAGGAAGGATTAAAAGACTGTGGTGCGAGTTGCTGCTATATGATTATTAAGTATTATGGTGGCTATGTTAGTATGAATAAATTAAATGAAATGCTAAAAACTACCAAGAAAGGTGTTACCGCTTTTCATATTACTAAGACATTAAATAATTTGGGATTTAATTGTTATGGTCTTAAACTAGATAAACTAAAACCAACTAAAGTGCCTTTTATTGCAAATCTAATTATAAGAAACTCCTATAGACACTTTGTTGTGGTTTATAAAGTTACAGAATCATTTGTGTTAATTGCTGATCCAGCTAGTAAGATTAAAAAGATGAGTCTTACTGAATTTTATAAGATGTGGACAGGCATTAATATTATGATGTATCCAGTAAGGACTATTGAAAATCTTAAATATAAATATGATTTTAAAAAGGTTATTAAAATGTTTTTGAGTAACAAAAAATCTTTAATTATTATTTTTCTTTTGTCGGTCATAATGACAGTTTCTGGTATTATTACTTCTTTCTTTTTTCAAAGTCTTATAGAAAATATAAATAATGAAAATAGTTTGAAATTAGTATGTTATATTTTTACGATATTTTTCTTGTTTAAAATTTTTAGTAATTTTTATCGGAATAGAATTTTAATAAAATATACTAATGAAATTAGTAGTAATTTAATTAAAGAAACTTTTAAACAAATTATTGAACTTCCTTATCTTTACTACCACAGCCATACGGTTGGTGAGGTCACTAGTAAAATTAATGATTTAAATGTTATTAATTCGACTATGAATAAGATTTTATTAGTTCTTTTTATCGATTTGCCTTTAACTGTTTTTTCAGGAATAATTTTATTTTTAATAAATAAAATTTTATTTATGATTACATTAATTTCAGTTTTATTTTATATTATTATCATTATTTTCACGCATAAAAATATCAATGCTTCAATAGAAAACACTTTAAGAAATAAAGCTGAAGTAAATTCGTATATGACTGAAACGATTGGTGGGTTTGAAACTGTAAAAGGTCTTGGAATAGAGGAGCGTATTACTAATAAATTAAATAAAAAATACAATTTATTTTTAAATGAAAGTATTCATTTAGATAATTTGGTCAACAATCAAACCCTTTTAAAAAATTTAGTTAGTAATGTAAGTTTATTTGTAATAATGATAGTTGGAATTATGATGGTAAAAGATGGTGTAATATCTCTTCCATTATTTATTACTTATAATATTTTAATTTCTTTATTTTTAGATCCAATTAGAAATATCATTGATTTAGATTTTGAAATAAAAGAAGCTATAAATATGTTTAAAAGAGTCTTTGGTTTATATGAAATTAAACAGGAAAAAATTAATGAAAATATTAGCTTTATTGAATTATCAAATGTTTCATTTTCTTTTGATGATGTTAATTATGTACTTAAAAATATAGATTTAAAAATATGTAAAGGTGAAAAAGTACTTATAAGTGGTGAAAGTGGTAGTGGGAAAAGTACAATTTTGAAATTATTAAAAGGTTATTTTAAAACTTCAAAAGGGAATGTTTTATTAAATGGTAAACTAATAAATAAAGTAAATGATAGCATTGTTTATCTTTCCCAAAAGGAAAAATTGTTTACAGGTACTATTGATGAAAACATAATTTTAAAGGGTAGTAAGGATTTAAAACAAATTAAAGAAATTTGTTTGACTGATGAATTTATTAAAAGATTAGATTTAGGTTATTATACTTTGATAGAAGAAGATGGTTTTAATCTTTCGGGGGGTCAAAGCCAAAGAATTGCTTTAGCTAGAGCGCTTCAAGATTTTAGTGTATTAATTATTGATGAGGGTTTTAGTGGTTTAGATGTTAATCTAGAGCGAAAAATAATTAAAAACTTATTTAAGGTTTATAAAGATAAAACGATAATTATTGTTTCGCACAGGTTAAATAATCTTGATTTATTTGATAGATTTATCAAACTTGAAAATGGTGTAATAACTTTGGATGAAGCTAAAACTAAGGGGGGATGTGATATTTAGATTATGGACTAGATTTTAAATAATTTATTAATTTAGAAAGGATGATGATATGAGACTTAGCAATGAAGAATTACTTAATATTACTGGTGGTGGAATAAGCATAGGCGTAGCAGCAGGCATAGGAGCACTAATAACATTTATAATAGGAGTAGTAGATGGATATTTACGTCCTTCTAAATGCTCATAATGAAATTAACTGATAAAGAACTTCTAGAAATAACTGGTGGTGCTATAACAGCAACATTTATAAATTCTATTGCTAGAGGTATTACGACAATAGCCGATTTAGGACGTAGTCTTGGAAGTGCTATTAGAAGAATTGTTAGTGGAAAAATATGCCCTATTGATTAAACAGGAAATTTCCTGTTTTTTCTTTATTTAAAAATATGGGGTTTTTGCTTGAAAAATAACAAAAAGGGTGTTATAATTGTTTGTAGTGCAGAAGGGAGGGATTTTTATGACAAAAGTAGTAGTGCGTAACGGTAATGTTGAAGGTGCATTAAGAAACTTAAAAATGGATAAAGATGGTTCCCGTGCAAGACTTAAAGAAAGAGAACAAGGTTATTTAAAACCTGGGGTTAAAAGAAGAAGAGCAAAAGAACAAGGCATTAAAAATACTCATAAAAGAGAAAGAATGTCTAGAAGATACGATAGATAGGCAGCATTATAGCTGCTTTTTTGAAAGGAAGATACTATGAGAAATCAAATTTTAGAAGATTTAAAAACCGCAATGAAAAATCAAGATAAAGAAACTTTAGCGGTTATTAGAATGGTTAAAGGTGCTATTCAAATGGAAGAGCTTAATACTAAAAAAGAACTTTCTGATGAAGAAGTTATAGGGATAATTACTAAACAAATAAAAACTAGAAAAGAATCTATTGCTGAATTTGAAAAAGCATCAAGAGATGATTTGATTAGTAAAACTGAATCTGAAATTAAAATTTTAGAAAAATATTTACCTGAACAATTATCTGATGAAGAAGTATTAGCTATTATTGAAGAAGCTTTTAGTGAAGTTAAACCTGAAAGTATGAGAGACATGGGAAAACTTATGGGGTATTTAAATCCTAAATTAAAAGGTAGATGTGACATGGGTAATGTCAGCAAAATTATTAGAGAAAGACTAAGTTAAGGGTTATTCCTTACTTTTTTTCTAGAAAAGTCAAATAAATACTTGTATTTACATATAATTATGTTATAATGTTATTGGCTTTTTTAAAACACATGAATATGAATTCTTATGCCTAGTGCTCATTTGTGAGTGGTGTAAGATCTGAAGTATTCAGAGGAAATAACAAAAGGAGGAAGATAAAATGGCAGTAGTGTCAATGAATTATTTATTAGAAGCTGGAGTTCACTTTGGTCATCAGACTAAAAGATGGAATCCAAAAATGAAAGAATATATTTTTACAGCTAGAGATGATATTTATATTATTGATTTACAAAAAACAGCTAAAAAAATTGAAGAAGCATATAGTGCTTTAAAAGAAATAGCTGCTAATGGTGGTAAAGTATTATTTGTAGGTACTAGAAAACAAGCTTCAGAAGCTACAAAAGAAGAAGCTTTAAGATCTGAATCATTCTATGTTAATGAAAGATGGTTAGGTGGTACCTTAACTAACTTTAAAACTATTAGAAGAAGGGTTAAAAGATTAGAACAAATTGAAAAAATGGAAAAAGATGGTACTTTTGACTGTTTACCTAAAAAAGAAGTCGTTAAAATTAAAAAAGAATATGAAAAATTAAATAAACTTTTATGTGGTATTAGAGATATGTATAAATTACCACAAGCTATGTTTATTGTTGATCCAAGCAAGGAAGACATTGCTATCAGAGAAGCAAGAAAATTAAACATTCCAGTATTCGGAATTGTTGATACAAATTGTGATCCTGATATGGTTGACTATGTAATTCCTGGTAACGATGATGCTATCAGAGCTGTTAAATTAATTATTGGTGTTATGGCTAACGCTATTGTTGAAGCTAATGGTGGAAAAGTAGTAGATTATGTTAGCGACCGCAGAGAAGAAAAAGGCGAAGAAATTATGCAAAAAGCCTTAGAAACAGTTAAAAGAAAAGAAGATAGAAGACCAAGATTTAAAAATAACGACCGTAAATTTGATAAAAAACCATATAATAAATCATCTAATAAAGTAGAAGCTAAAGAAGCTAAGCCAGAAAAAGCTGAAACTGTAAAAGAAGCTAAAAAAGAAGTAAAAGCTGCACCTAAAAAAGCCGAAAAAGTAGATTTATCTACTAAGACAGTAGCAGAACTTCGTGAAATGGCAAAAGCTAAAGAAATCAAAGGCTACTCTACAATGAAAAAAGCTGAACTTATTGAAGTTTTAAGTTAATTAAAAGATGATGTTAAATCATCTTTTTTAAATAAAAAATATAAAAAAGGAGGAAAAAACATGATTAGTGCAAGTCTAGTTAAAGAATTAAGAGAAAGTACAGGAGCAGGAATGCTTGACTGTAAAAAAGCTTTAGAAGCTACAAATGGTAATCTTGAAGAAGCTGCAAATTGGCTTCGTGAAAAAGGAATTTCTAAGGCTGCAAAAAAAGCAGATAGAATTGCTGCTGAAGGTGTTGCTGCTATCTTAATTGATGGTAATGATGCTGTTATTTTAGAAGTAAACGCTGAAACAGATTTCGTTGCAAAAAACGAAGAATTTACAAGCATGGTAGATACTTTACTTCAAACAATTATTAAAAGTGATGCTAAAACTTTAGAAGAAGCTTTAGAACTTCCATGTGAAGAAGGAACTTTAAATGATTTAATTACTCAAAAAACTGCTAAAATTGGTGAAAAATTAAGTTTCAGAAGATTTGAAAAAGTAACCAAAGCAGATAATGAATCATTTGGTGAATATATTCATATGGGTGGTAAAATTGCAGTTTTAACTGTTGTTACTGATGCTAGTGAAGAAGTTGCTAAAGATGTTGCTATGCATGCAGCTGCAATGAGACCAACTTATGTTAAAATAGAAGATGTTCCTGCAGAAGAAGTAGAAAAAGAAAAAGAAATTTTAACTGAACAAGCAATGAATGAAGGGAAACCTAAAGAAATTGCTGAAAAAATGGTACAAGGAAGAATTAATAAATTCTATAAAGAAATTTGTTTAGAAGAACAACCATTTGTAAAAGATGGTGACATTAATGTTAAAACTTTTGTTAAAAACAATGGTGGAACTATTAAAGCTATGTATCGTTTTGAAGTAGGCGAAGGTATGGAAAAAAGAGAAGAAAATTTTGCTGAAGAAGTTGCTAAACAAATGAATATGTAAAACTAGTTTTTAACTAGTTTTTTATTGATTTTATATGCGAACATTTGTTATACTATATATATCTACTTTTTTTGGGAGAGAATTATTAGATATTCCATTAATCCTGCAATTTTATATTGTATGTTTTTACTATACAAAAATGTAGAAAGGTGGAATAAATATGAGTGAAAACAAACTACAAACTATTACAAATCTATTTGAAGGAAGTGAAATAAGAAGTATATGGGACGCTGAAAAAGAAGAATATTATTTTTCAGTAGTTGATGTTATAAGCACTTTAACTGATAGTCCCGATCCGAGTGACTATTGGACCACATTAAAAAGAAGGTTAAAAAAAGAAGAAAATAGTGAGATTCCGACAATTTGTCGGAAACTGAAAATGAAATCATTAAAGGATGGCAAAAATTATCTGACTGATACTTTAGATACCGAAGGAATATTTCGTTTAATTGAATCAGTTCCTTCACCTAAAGCAGAACCTTTTAAAATGTGGCTTGCTACTTTAGGAAAATAAAGAATTGATGAAGTATTCGATCCAGAACTTGCAATTAGAAGGGCGGTTAATTATTATCGTAATCGTGGTTATTCTGATGAATGGATAGAAAAAAGATTAAAGGGAATTCTAAATAGGAATAAGCTTACTGATGTTTGGAAAGATGGAGGAATAACTGAGGACTATGAATTTGGTATTTTAACTAATGAAATTTATCAAAGTTGGTCTGGTATGAAAGCCTCTGAATACAAACAATTTAAAGGGATTAGAAAAGAATCTTTAAGAGATAATATGAGTGATATTGAAGTTGCTTTGACGGACCTAGGTGAAATTGCGACTAGGGAAATTGCTAAAAAACATAGACCTTATGGTTTAGAAGCTAATAAGGTGGTTGCCAGAGTTGGTGGTGATGTAGCTAAAACAGCTCGTGATGATTTAGAAAATAAATTAGGTGATTCAGTTGTTAGTAATGAAAATAATTTATCTTATTCTTATCCAAAGCAAATAGAAAATAAATAATGTAAGGAGCCATAGACTAAGGCTCTTTTTTTTGATAAAATGAGATTGGTGATATTTATGCTTTATAGTTCAGTAGAAAATAGTAAAATAAAGGAATTAAAAAAATTAAATCAAAAAAAGTATCGTGATAAAACTAATTTATTTTTAGTAGAGGGCGAGCACCTTCTTCTTGAAGCTTATAAAAGTGGTTATTTGAAAGAGGTTTTAATTTTAGAAGAAAATAGAGTTAATTTTGATATTCCTATAAATTATATGACTAGTAATGTAGAAAAATATATTTCAGCTTTAGATACACCTACTGGTATGATTGGAATATGTAAAAAGAAAATAAATAAAAATATTAATGGAAATAAACTTTTAATTTTAGATGATGTACAAGACCCTGGAAATTTAGGGGCAATTATTAGAAGTGCAGTAGCTTTTGATATCGATATGATTATCTTAAGTGAAAAATGTGCTGATGCGTATAGTTCTAAGGTTGTTAGGGCAAGTCAAGGAATGCTTTTTCATATAAATATTTCAGTAAAAAATTTAGAAGAATTTATTCCTGAACTTAAAGATTTAGGTTATCAAATATTAGGAACAAAGGTAACTTTAGGAAATGACTTAAAAACTCTTGAAAAAAAGCAAAAGTTTGCTATAATAATGGGCAATGAAGGAAATGGGGTTAAAAAAGAATTACTTGATATGTGTGATGAATATATTTATATCAAGATGAATAAGTCTTGTGAAAGTTTAAATGTTGCGGTTGCTACAAGTATTATTTTATATGAGTTAGATAAGTAGGTGAGATAATGATTTATTTAGGGAAATTAGTAAATACTCATGGGCTTAAAGGTGAAGTTAGAATTATTTCTGATTTTAAATATAAGTCTCAAGTTTTTAAAAAAGGATCTCACCTTTTTATTAATGATGATGAACTTGTTATTAATACCTATAGACCTCATAAAGAATATGATATGGTAACTTTTGATGGTATTACTAATATTGATGATGTTTTAAAATATAAAGGTAAAAAGGTATATATAAAAAAAGAGGATTATAATTTTGACGGAATTTTAAATGAAGATTTGATTGGACTTCCTGTTTATGGTGATGGTAAATTACTAGGAATTGTTACAGATGTTTATAAAAATGTAAATCAGGAATTGATAGAGGTTGATAATGATATTTTAATTCCTTATGTACCAGTTTTTATTAAAAATATTTCTAAAGAAAAACTAGAAATAAATGTAATTGAGGGGTTATTAAAATGAAAATAGATATTTTAACAATATTTCCAAAAATGTTTGATGGTTTTTTATCTGAATCAATTATTAAAAGAGCTCTCGAAAAAAATCTTGTAGAAATAAATGTTCATGATATTAGAAAGTATAGTACTGATAAACATAAAAGAGTAGATGATTATGGCTTTGGTGGAGGTCAGGGGATGGTTTTAATGCCACAACCTATCTTTGATGCGGTAGATGATATTAAAACTATGGATTCAAAAGTTATTCTTATGACTCCACAAGGAAAGCCTTATAAACAAAGTAAAGCCTATGACTTATCTAAAGAAAAACATTTGATATTGATATGTGGTCATTATGAAGGCTTTGATGAACGTATTAGAACTTTAGCTGATATGGAAATTAGTATTGGTGATTATGTTTTAACTGGTGGAGAACTTGCTAGTATGGTAATTACTGATAGTGTTGTTAGATTAATAGATGGTGTTATTACGACTGATTCTCATATAAAAGATTCATTCAACGATAATTTACTTGATTATCCAGTATATACAAAACCTGTAAATTTTAGAGGTATGGAAGTACCTGAAGTACTACTTTCAGGGCATCATAAAAATATCGATGAATTTCGCAAAAATGAAAGTTTAAAAAGGACAAAGGAACGTAGACCAGATTTATTAGAAAAGAGATGATTTTATGAAACGTTATATTTGTGAAAAGGAAAATAAAGATCATGTGTCCTGTGATTTAGATTTTACAGAGATTAACGGGTTTAAAATCAGACCTAGAAACAAAGTTAAATATGATGGTATTGAGGTAAATAAACTTACTATAGTTTCACCTTATTTAATTGATAATGTTTTAAAACGCAAAACTAAAAGAAAACTAAATTTGTATCTTCAGTTTCTATTTAATTCTTTAGAGGATGATGATACTACTGGTGATGATTTAGGATTAATTTTAGAGGATACTAAGAGATATAAGGCAATTATTATAAATAAATATTCTAAGTTTTTAGATGTTAATTATATTAAAGAATTATTATTTAGAGTAACGTTTATTGAAGAAGAACTTAAAATGCGAATTAGAATGGAACATAAATCATTTAATCAAACTATAGGAAGAGGTAGATAATATTTTTACTACCTTTTTAGATTTAATATTTAAACATGAAATAGTCCAAAATTTTAGGGCTGTTTTCTTTTTGACATATCATTGACTTTACATGCTATTTCCTTTATAATTTATTATAGATAGGTAAGGATGATATGATGATGAATAAAAAAGGGTTTACACTCATTGAATTAATTGCGGTTATAGTAATTTTGGCTTTAATCGCACTTATAGTTTTTCCATCTATAAACTCAGTAATTAAAGATTCTAAAGAAAAAGCTTACAACGAACAAATAGCTACTATAATAAAGGCTACTAAGCAATTTTCATATGAGCATTCTGAAATACTTCCAGCAGAAATAGATAATTCTGAAGTGTCAGTACAACTTAGTTGTTTAACGACTGGGTGTGAAATAAATGGAAAACAAATAAAAGGCGGATATATAAATGATGATGATATTAAGGACCCAAGAAATACAAATAAAAATTTAAATGGTTTTGTAAAAATCACTTATAACAAAAATCAATATCATTATGAATATAAAGATAGTACTGCTACCAGTACTAAAAATACAGTGGGACAAACATTACTAAAAAAAGTTTCTAATAAAGCAGTATTAAAGGCTAATGATAATATTTATAAAGGAACAAATGCTGGCAATTATATAAACTTTAGTGGCAGTACTTGGCGTATATTAAAAATAAATAGTGACAACACAATAATAATAGTGAAAAATACTCCAGCTATAAAACTTGCATATGATAATAGTGGGGCAGTAGCTTTTGATAAATCAAGTATAAATACATATTTAAATAATACATATTATAATTCATTATCGCAAAAAAATTATATTAAACCAGTTATACAATGTATAGGCCCATGGGAAAATGCTTGCTCACAAACATACACTGCTAATGTTGGACTATTATCTACTGAAGAATATATAAATGCATCAAGTGATCAAAGCTGTAATATTACAAATTATGGGGCATGTGCAAACGAGAATTTTCTTACTACAAATGAAATGGAATATACAATGAATTATAATGGAAATCAGATAGTGGCTATTAATAATGGTGTGTTAACAACTGTAAATCCTAATACAGTTTTAAGTATTAGACCAGTAGTTACATTAAAAGATAGTGTAAAAATAACTGGTGGTGATGGTAGTAATACAAATCCATATTTAATTGGTTAACATTTGAAAATATAAATCAAATATAGTATAATGTATAAGAGTATTTAAGAGGTGATAAAATGAAAGATATACAAAGTTTTATAAATAAACATAAAAAAGGATGCATTATTGGTATTACCATATTTTTTGTAATATTAATCGGCTTTTTTACAATTTTCTTTATTATTCCATCATTTGGAAACAATAATTATGGAAATCGACTAGATGATATAGAAAATCATAAAATATCTTCTAGTACTATAAATGAAATCAAAGATGAAGTTAAAAATCAGGATGGTGTAACTAAAGTTTCTTATCACAACGAAGGTAGAATTTTAAATTTTACAATTACAGTTGATGGTAATACTAATTTAGAAACTGCTAAAGAATATGCTAATGAAGTAATAAAAGGTATTAGTAAAAAGAATTTAAAATATTATGATGTTCAAGTGTTTTTAGATTCAAATGAAAATACTACTGATTATCCAATAGCTGGTTACAAACATAAAACTTCAGATGAACTAGTTTGGGGAAAAGTAGGTGGAAAGAGTGAATAAAAAATTTTGGATAGCTGCGCTTTCAATTTTAATTGTATTAATAGGAGGAGCTTTGTTTTTCTATTTTACAAAAGAGGATGAAAATGCTTTAACAGTATCAGAAAAAAATTGGATAGAAAATAATAAAAATAAAGTAATAGATTTATCAATTCCAAGCGACGCCTCAGTGTTAAGTAATAATGGTGAAGGTGTGATATTTAACTTTTTAGAATCACTAGAGAAAAATACAGGATTAGATTTTAATAAATTATCTTATAGTTTAGGAGAAAAAACTTCAAGTGATTATGCTATTGAAATTACAAGTAAAGTGTCGGATAATGATATTTTAATTTATCAAGATAATTATGCTTTGGTTGCTAAAAATAAAATTCAATACAATACTGTAGATGAAATTAAAAACATTACTATTGGTGTTTTAGAAGATGATATGGGAAAGGTAAATAAATACCTTTTAGGTAGTAGTGATGTTACATATAAGCCTTATAATAATGTTAGCCAAATGCTTGTGGGTATGCAAAATAACACAATTGATGCTATGGCTGTTCCTAGACTTGAATATTTAAATGATATTATTACTGGCGAAAATATGAATATTGCCTATAATATAACAGAATATACTCAAGATTATGTTTTGAAATTAGGCGATAAGAAAACTTTAAATAATATTTTAAAAAAATATTATGAAAAATGGTCTAAGGAAAATTTTGAAGTAGAATTTAATAAAAGTTTAGTTGAAAACTACTTTACAATTAAAGAAATTGATGAAAAAGAACAAGTAAAATTTAGAAGCAAGAGATACAATTATGGATTTGTATTAAATAGTCCATTTGATTTGACAACTAAAGATGGATTGAGAGGATTTAATTATAGTTTTGTAAATAGTTTTGCTAAATCAGCTAATATTGAATTAAATTATAAGAAATATTCATCAATTGAAAACATGGTAAATGATTTCAATAATAATAACCTAGATATAATTTTCGATAACAACAATACGGAAAAATATAAAATGGATATTTATGAAACTGTATCAGTTTATGATGAAAAAATAGCCATTGTAGCTGATGAAAACATTGATGTAACTATTAATTCAATTAATTCATTAACTGATTATACTGTAAAAGCTGTGAAAGATAGCCAAATAAGTCAGTCTTTAGAAGAACATGGGGTTAAAGTAAAAACATATAATAATGTAAATGATTTGATTAAAAGTTTACATAAAAATGATTTGGCAGCTATTGATTTTTATACATATGATAACTATGTAAGAAATGATTTAAGTGATTTTAAAGTTTTATACACTTTTAATCTTGAGGATGAATATACATTTGTTTTGAGAGATATAAGTGCTAATAAAACATTTAACGAATTATTTGATTTTTATCTATCATTTGTTAATGACAAACAAGTAATTAATAATAGTTATAATGAATTATTAAATTATACAAACAGTAATAAATTAATTAGATTACTTATTGCTTTATTTAGTGCGGTTATATTGGTATTAATAGGAGTGTTAACCGGAAAATTTATTAAAAAACGTAAAGATCATAATTCAAAATTATCAAAAACAGAGAAATTACGTTATATCGATAGTTTAACATCGTTAAAAAACCGTAATTATTTAAATGATAATGTTAGTAATTGGGATGCAAGTGATATTTATCCACAATCAATTATTGTTGTTGATTTAAATAATGTTGCATATATCAATGATAACTTTGGACATGCAGAAGGAGATAAAGTAATTGTTGAAGGTGCAGCCGTATTAATAAATAACCAATTACCTAATAGTGAAATTATTAGAACTAATGGAAATGAATTTTTAGTATTTATGGTTGGCCACGATGAAAAAACAGTAGTAACTTATATAAGAAAACTACATAAAGAACTAAAAAAATTATCACATGGATTTGGAGCTGCCATTGGTTATAGTATGATAACTGATGAAATTAAAACCATTGATGATGCTGTAAATGAAGCAACGTTAGATATGCGTAATAATAAACAGGAAATTAAATAGTAAGAGAGGCTAGAACATGAAAAAATTTTTAAAAAAGATTTTTGATATTTTCATGAAACCTGAAATGATGATATTACCAGGGCAACTAGCCTTTTTTATTGTTTTAGCGATATTTCCGCTTTTAACATTAATAGGTTATGTTGGTTCAAATATTTCATTATTTTCAAATACTTTTGTTTCATTAATGAATAATATTTTACCAGCAGATGTTGCAGGTATAATAATTCCATTTTTAACTCAAAGTAAAATAACTGGAAATGTTGCTTTCTTTATGATAATTGGTTTTTACTTAATGTCAAATGGAACAAATTCAATAATAGTTACATCAAATGAACTTTTTGGAATAAAACATGATCCATTTTTAAAAAGAAGAATAAAAGCTTTCTTTATGATAATACTATTAATGGCACTTTTCATTTTTGACGTTTTAGTACTTGCGTATGGAAATATAATAGTAAAAGAAATAATTAATTTAGAAATATTTGCTGATATAAGTGATAAATTATATCATGTGTTTGTTCTATTAAAATGGCCAGTTGCGTTTATACTTATCTTTTGGATTATTAAGCTTATTTATTCGATTGCTCCGGATGAAAGAATTGCTAGTAAATATATGAATAAAGGTGCACTTTTCACCACAGTGGGCTGGATAATTATAACTGCAATTTACTCATTATATATTTCTAATTTTGCTAATTACCAAATGTTTTATGGTGGACTTACGACTATTATAGTTATGATGATTTGGATATATATGTTATCATATATTTTAGTAATGGGAATTGCCATTAATACAACTGATTATAATATTGATCAAAAAAATGTACATAAAACAAATGAAATTGAACAAGCTAGTTAATGGGGTACATATTTATTACCAGTGTGTATCTCACCCACAGACTACTAGTACTTACCTCAGTTTAATTTGGAACATGAGCAGTATTAAATGGTAATTTTAATCTCCTAATTTATAGGGCTAGTAGATAGTAAAGTGACGATAAGTCACTTTTTTTGTATACAAATGTAAATTTTCTCATAAAATTCTGTTTGTAATGATTAAAATAAGGTATAATAAAAATAAAGTAGGAGGAGAATATGAACGGAACAAAAAAGAGAAATATAATAATAGGGGCATTATGCACAGTATTACTATTAATG
>CAOJZV010000019.1 GCA_948466255.1 uncultured Bacillota bacterium
AAGCTGTTAATCAGCTTTTTATTTTTGCAAAAAAAACCCATTATGTACATATCTTTTTTCATCAACTACAATAAATGCATTTTCATCAAACACTCTAATTAAACTTAATAATTCTCTATAATGACTATCTACAGTTTCTAAAATAAGCATATTTTTAATTCCATCTTTACCATGCACATTAATAACTGAAACACCAAAACCCTTTTCACGTAAATAATTGGCTAATTTATCATTGTTAGTTATTATTTGAAGCGTAATAGGCGTTTTAATAAAGTGGTTAGTCGCATAGCCACCTATAATTGTTCCAGCTGCAAAACCTAAAGAATAAAATACTGCTACCCAAATACTATTAGTAGGAGTGTTAAGAGCTTCTTGAACAATTACAAACCAAATAAAAACCTCGAAAAAACCAATAATACCAGCTAAAATATTTTTGCCCTTCACAACAACAATAGTTCTAAAAGTCCCTAAAGAAACATCTAATATTCTAGTAAAGAAAATTTTGAGACATAAAAGTACCATAAGGCTCACCTCGGTATTATTATGTAGAAAAAAGTCAAAATTATTTACAAAAAAAACCAAATATGTTAAACTTTTAGTAAGGTGATGATATGAAAAAATATATAAAATTTTTAATGATTATGGCACTATTTTTTATAATACCAACAGCAGAGGCTAAAGAAATTGATCATTTCACAAGTAAAGTGGATAATGATGTTCTTATTGAGGATACATACAATGCATCAGTAGCTGCTGCTGGCGAAAACATTGATTTTAAAGGCAATGTAAATGGTATTTCATTTGGCGCTAGTAATAAAATCGAATTTAACGGAAAAACAGAATATGGTATGTTAGCAGGGAATGTTATTGAGGTTAATGGAGAAATTGTTAACGATCTTGTTATAGCTGGTAATTTAGTTACGTTAAATAAAGAAGCAAGTATTGGAAGAGATACTATCATTGCAGCTGCTGATGTTGAAATAAGTGGTAATTTTGATCGTAATGTTAGTATTTATGCATCAAAAATAACTTTTAAAAACGCTAATATTAAAGGACATGTTAAAATATATGGTAGTCAAATAGAAGTAGAAAAAAATACCATTATTGCAGGGACTTTATCATATCCAGAAGATAGCGTTTATAAAGCTGATAAGGATGCTAAAATAGGCAAAGTAGAAAAAACAGAGGCTATACAACAAGAAAATGATGAAAATTTCTTTACAACAGTTTCTGCCAAAATATGGTCATTCTTATGTCTAACATTAATTTTTGCCACAATTACATTGTTATTCCCTGGGCTATTTACTAAACTTCATGATAAATATGAAAAAACAGAAATGGGAGAAATAGTAGAAGTATTTACAAAAGGATTAGTTACTCTAATTTTAGTACCAATAATAATTGTTTTATTATTCTGCACATTAATAGGCATTCCATTAGCTATTATATTACTATTATTCTATGGAATTGCTATTTATCTATCAGCCATCTTTGTCGCATATTTAATAGGATATAAGATTTGGCAGAAAGTATTTAACAAAGATATTAATATGCTTGGTTTAGGATTAATAGGGTTATTTATCTTATTCCTATGTAGTTTAATTCCTGGAGTTAGAACTTTGGTTTCTATTTTAACAACAATTATTGGTTTAGGATTAATTGTAGAAGTTTTAAAGAAATCTAAAAAAGAATAATTTTATAAATAAACATTTGGCTTATGCTAAATGTTTTTTGCATAAAAAAGCTTTGGAATTATCCTTTGTACAAATAATAAATCTAATATTTAAAAGTGAATTTGTAAAAATTCGCTTTTTTCTATGCTTCATTTTATAAAATTATAATGTAAAATTCATATAAAAAACACCTTCGCATATCATTTACTAAGGAGGGAATTATGAATAAAAAAACTATAGTTGGTATTATAGGTCTTATATTTGTCTTAATACTAGTATTTTTCTTATTTACAAACAAAAACAAGAAAGAAGAATCTGAAGAACTAGAAACAAATGAAATTACCGCAACAGTTTTATCAGTTTCTGAAGAATCGTTAACTGTTAAAGATAAAGATGATATTATTTATACTTTTAGTGATTTTGATAATAAACAAAATTTAACTGCCGGCCAAAATTTCACATTAAGCTATACTGGGGATTTAGATAAAGATACAGAATTTCAAAACGTTTCAATTATAAAATGTACAAAACTAGATGATGATGACATTCAAACAATGATGGAAGATAAAAGTGCCTTTAGTGTGTTTTATAAACAGGCCGCAAAAAAACTAGATAAAATGACATTAAAGGAAAAAGTTGGTCAAGTTTTATTGGTAGGAGCTCCAGAAAAAAATCAAGCTGAATTATTAAAAGATAATCCATATAGTGGATATGTATTATATAAAAGAGATTTTGATGGGAAATCCGAAAGTCAAGTAAAAAGCAAAATCAATACATTACAAAGAGCTTCTAAAATTCCACTTTTAATCGCTGTAGATGAAGAAGGCGGAACAGTTGTTAGAGTAGGAAGCAATCCAAGACTAGTTAAAAATGGATTTAAATCACCTCAGGAACTATATAAAGCTGGTGGTATGGATGCTATAAAACAAGACACAATTGATAAAAGTAAAATATTAAACAATTTAGGAATAAACTTAAATTTAGCTCCTGTTGTTGATGTGGCTACAGATACAAACGCTTATATTTATTATAGAACAATAGGTGAAAATACAAATGTTACATCAGAATACGCAAGAACAGTAATTAATGCTAGTAAAGGAACAGGAGTATCATATACATTAAAACATTTTCCAGGTTATGGAAATAATGCCGACACTCATAATGGTGAAACAGTAGATAATAGAAGTTTCGATGATATTAGAGATAATGATTTACCACCTTTCATTGCTGGAACAAAAGCAGGGGCAGAAGCTGTATTAGTAAGCCATAATATAATTAAAAGCATAGATCCAAATGAACCAGCATCACTATCTGCAAGCGTTCATAATTTACTTAGAAATACTGTAGGCTTCAGTGGTATATCAATTACTGATGATTTATCAATGAAAGCTATAAAAGATGATGCTCCATTAGTAAAAGCACTTCTAGCAGGTAATGATCTTTTAATTGTTACCGATCCTACAAACAGCATAGATCAAATAGTAAATGCCGTTAGAGATGGGAAATTAGATGAAAAAGTCGTTGATAAAGCAGCTTTAAGAGTGATTGCATGGAAATATTATAAAGGGTTATTTACCACTTCAAAATAAAAAATAAGAATAAATATATATGAAAATTTTATAAATGGAGTTTGACAAAATACAAGGCAAGAATAGCCTTGTATTTTTATATGAACTTTAATCTACTACAATTTAGTAAATTTTTATACATTTTTACCTTAAAATAACTTGCCAAAACCAGGGGGGGGGGGGGGTATAATATAGATATAATAAAATATAGAGACCCTATAATTGAATAAGGTGTCATTATTCGTTATAATGGTATAGAGGTAAATAAATAGTAAATACTAAGAAGTATAGGTGGAAAACATGAGAGAAAGAAAAAAGAAAAGAATAATAATATTTTCATTACTAGGACTATTATGTATAATGACAGCGGGATATGCGGCATTTCAAACCAATTTAAAAATAAAAGGGACAAGTAATATAAACAGTAATTGGGAAGTTGTTATAACAAGTGTAACAGAATCAAATAAAGCAGGCGGAGCAGAAACAGTAGGAACGCCTACATGGACAGACTTAACCGCTTATATGGAAGCAAATCTATATGAAAAAGGTGACTATGTAGAATATGATGTAACAGTAGAAAACAAGGGGACATTAGATGCAAAATTAGAAAATATAACCGATAATATAAAATCAAGTAACGAAGCAGTAAAAATAAGTTTTTCAGGATATACAAAAGGACAAAAACTAGAAAAAGGAAAGAACCAAGTAATAAAAGTAAAAGTAGAGTATAATCCAGAATTTACGGGAACGATAGAAGAAGGATCAGGAGAAGTAAGTATAGAATTAAATTATACCCAAAATGATAATTATAGCCAAGGAGAAGGAGGAGAAATAATATCTCCAGATAGATATTTAGTAACCTATGACTGCATCACAAACGGTGGAAGTGCCTGTACAATTTATAATGAATATTTAAAAGAAGGCGAAAGTGTTAATTTAGAACATACATCAGAAAAAGAGAATTATACATTTATAGGTTGGAATACAAATAAGGATGCAGATGATGCTTTAACAGAATTAAGTATGCCAAGTGAAGATATGACTTTATATGCTATCTTTAAAGACACAATTCCACCAGAATGCGAAATAACAGTAACAGATGTAACAGCCGAAAATGTGACAATAAAGGCAAATTGTACAGATATATCAGGAATAAAAGAATATAAATATATTCAAAACGAAAATATAGAAACAAGTGAAAAAAATACTTATAAATTAAACAATTATAATTTAAGCAAATTATCAGTAGAAGTTACAGATAATAGTGACAATAAAGAAACCTTTAAAATAAATGAAGATAATTTGCAAAAAGCTTATAATGATATTTTAAAAACATTGAAATCCCGTTATACCGAAATATCGAAAAAACAAGAAGATACTGAAATTGAATTATTAGATAAAACATATCCAGTAGGAAGTATATATATAACTACAACATATTCAAATGCTTCAGCAGTAGCAAATGCTATAGGTGGGACATGGGAAACATATGGAACTGGGAAAACATTAATAGGTGTAAATGGAACCGATAGTAACTTTAATACAGTTAATAAAGAAGGTGGAAGTTTAACAACAACATTAGCTGTTACAAACTTACCAAGTCATAATCATAGTATTCCAGCTTTATCGGGAACAGCAGCAAGTGCTGGAGAGCATACCCACAATAACACTGCTAAAAGTAGTACTATTACTGGGGAATTTGGATATTTAGTTCCATGTGATTTTCATCTTAAATGGGTAAGTGGAGCATTTTCAGGCGTTGTGATGGCAGATAATACTACTGATGCAGTTTCATCGCCCAATACCAAAGGCGAGATTTACGGTTATAAATTAACAGCTACTCCAACAATTACAATGACAAATGCAAGTGCTGGGGCGCATACCCACACTGCAACTATAACAAAAAATGCATCGGGAAGTGTAGGTAGCGGTACAGCATTTACCAATCTTCAGCCATATATAACAGTATATATGTGGAAGAGAATAAGTTAGGAGGAGACAAATGAAAAAAATATTTTTTACCATTATGATATTTTTTCTATCAATAAATAATATAGAAGCTTTAACAATTGAAGAAGAATTAAATAATTTAAAAAATCAAGCAAATGAAATAGAAGAAAAAATTAATAATTTAGAAGCATCTCGTTTGGATAAGACATATCCAATAGGAAGTATATATATAACCACAACATATTCAAATGCTTCAGCAGTCGCAAATGCCATAGGTGGAACGTGGGAAGCATATGGAAGTGGAAGAACGTTGGTAGGAATAGATGCAAGCAATACTAATTTTAATACAGTAAATAAAACCGGAGGAAGCAGTACAACAACCTTAGGAACTTCAAATTTACCAAGTCATAATCATAGTATCCCAGCATTATCAGGGACAGCTGCAAGTGCTGGTGCTCATACTCATAGTAATACTGCCAAAAGTAGTACTATTACTGGACAATTTGGGGGAGTAGTTCCAAACAATCATGGTAACTATTCAAATGGTGTTTTTACGGCAATTAAGTTAACTGATAGTTCTACTGATGCGGTTTCATCATCAAACACTAAAGGGATTATTTATGGTTATAAATTATCTGCTACACCAACAATCACCATGACAAATGCAAGCGCTGGAGCACATACACACACTATAACTACGACAGCCAGTACCTCAGGAAGTGTAGGTAGTGGTACAGCATTTACCAATCTTCAACCATATATAACAGTATATATGTATAAGAGGGTGGCATAAATGAAGAACAAAAGGCTGATTATAATTTTAATAATAATATTAATTATACTTACATTAATATTAGCAATTAATCATAAGGAAAAAACTAAAATAGATACAAAAAATATAAAAGCCATAACCGAATCATTTACAATAACTGATGTAGGGACTCAAATAGATGTAAAAATAAAAAATGAAAACAACACAGGAGTAAAAATAAAAAAGATAGAAGCTACTTTATATGACACATCCAATAAAAAAATCAAGGTCTTAGAATATACAAAAGAAATCAAAATAAAAAAAGAAAAAATAATACAAATAACATCTAATGAAAAATATCCAATGACAGCTGATATAAAATATAAAATATTAATATAAATAAATCCAAATGAGGATTTGTTTTTTTATATCCAAAAACAAATATAAACATATAATACTTTAGGGGTGACAAATATGTATGAAATTTATAATGTAAAAAGTGGTGATACTTTAGAAAATCTAGCTAATAAATTGGGAATAACACCAGAAGTATTAGCTACAATAAACGGTTTAGATGTAACTGCGCAGTTAACACCAAACACTAATATAATAGTTCCAAACAATAATTCTTTCTTTAATAAATATACAATCAAAAAAGGAGATACTATATACGAAATAGCTAAAATGCATAATATAAAAGCAACTGATCTATCTAAATTAAACGGTTTAGAAGAAGATGAATATATATATCCAGGAGAAGAAATTATAGTTCCAAGACCAGGGACATCATTTTATATAACCGAAGCAAATGATACTTTAAATAAAGTTGCTAACGCATTAAATACAACACCAAATAATTTAGCTAATCAAAATAGAACAATTTATTTATTAGAAGATCAATTAATAGTTTATAAGAAATAAATTCTTATAATCTTTTTTTTTAGAAGAATTTAGTATATAATAAAAGAAGGTGATAATAATGAAAAAAATATTAATAATAGTAATATCTGTAATAACAATATTTTGCCTAACAGGATGTGGTAGTCCAAAAACATATGACGAGGTAACCTTTGAAGAAGTAAATAACATGATAAAAGATAAAGAAGATTTTATTTTGATGATAGGTGCTGAAAGTTGTAGTGCATGTAAATCGTACAAAATTGCTTTAGATAAAATTATTGAAAAATATAAAGTAGATATAAAATATATCGATTTAGATAAATTAAATGAAGATGAGAAGTCAGATTTACAATCTCACTTTTACTTTACTGCTACACCAACAACCGTTTTTGTAGAAAAAGGTAAAGAAATAGACCGTATGGTAGGAAATAAAAAATATAGTCAAACTGTAGAAATACTAAAAGATAATAAATATATAAAGGAGTAGATAAAATGCAAAATAATTATTTAGATCCAAACGAATATCCAATAATTACAAATTATTGTGAAGATTTAACCGCTAAAACATATGTAACAAATCCCGCGATTGCCAGAGAAGAAGAAATAAAGAAAACAATGTTAGTTTTACTAACCCCAGATAAATCAGCTTTATTAATTGGTAAACCTGGTATTGGTAAAACTGCAATCGTTGAAGGTATTGCCTATAAAATTCAAAGAGGAGAAGTTCCTAATGCTTTGCAAGGTTATAAAATTCTAAAAATAAACTCATCATCAATGTTAGGAACGATGGTTATAAACGGTAAAGAAGAATCAGTAACCAATCTAATCGTTAATGAATTAAAAAGAGCCCCTAAAACAATTCTTTTTATCGATGAGGTTCACACTTTAATTGGTGGCGCTGCTGATGGACCAATGGATTTAGCTAATATTTTAAAACCAGCTTTAGACCGTGGTGATATCAAGGCAATAGGTGCAACAACAACAATTGAATATGAAACATACATTATAAAAGATAGAGCTTTCTTAAGACGTTTTGATAGAATTGATGTTGCTGAGCCAGATCACGATGCTACTGTTCAAATATTATTAGGAACAATTCCTAAAATAGAAAAAAGTACAGGTATAAAAATGCATCCAAATAGTTTTATAACTAAAGAATTAATGAATTCAATCGTATCTGCAACCTCAGAATTTAAACGTGTATATGGTATTTCAGCGATGTATCCAGATGTTTCATTATCTGTATTATCAGGTGCCTTTTCAAATGCTCTTTTTGAAAATAGAGAAGTAGTAGGTATTTTAGATGTCTATATGGCAATTAGAAATAGTAAAAGAATTTACCCTGATAGTAGAGTAAAAGAATGTCAGGCATTTAGAGAAAGATTCAGTTCCATTTGTGCATCAGAAAACATTGTATTACCAGACGTAAAACTAGAAGAAATAGATAATGATATAGATTTATAAAATAGTTTGATAACAAACCTTAAATATGTTAAACTAAAAATAGAATGGAGGCATATAATATGAGTAAACAAAATAAAAAAATAGAATTAAAAAACTATATAATATTATTGGTAATAGTTTTAGTAACCATTTTCGCAGTTTTCTATATGAGAAACTTCTATATCATGTCAAAAGTATATTATACTGAAAATTCAGTAATGTTAGATGTCATTAAAGAAGTAAGCCAAGATGAATTACAAAATTATTTGGTTGAAAATCCAAAAATAGTATTATATGTTTCACCAAAACAAAACCCAGATATAAAGAAATTTGAAAAAACATTTAAAAATCTAGTAGTCAAAGAAGAACTAGGAAATAGTATTCTTTATCTTGATTCAGATACTATTGATAATACAAAGCTTAAAAAAAGCTTAAAAACATTAGCTGATAAAAAAATAAAAAATAAAATAGATACAGACAGCATAGTAACAATGTATATAATTGAAAACGGCAAAGTAACAAATATAATTACTGATGCTGAAAAAAAATCAAAAGGGGACTTAAAAAATTCATTACAAAAATACGGAGTGATAGAGAATGCTTAATGTCGTACTTTATGCCCCAGAAATTCCTCAAAACACTGGGAATATTATGAGAACTTGCGCCGCTACAAATACTAAATTACATTTAATCAAACCATTAGGGTTTAGTTTAGATGAAAAAATTGTAAAAAGATGCGGAGCAAATTATATAAATGAATGTGATTATAAAGTTTATGAAGACTTTGAAGACTTTAAAAAACAAAATCAAGGAGAATATTATTTTTTAACTAGGTATGGACATAAACCACACACTTCATTTGATTATTCAGATAATACAAAAAATATTTATTTAATATTTGGTAGAGAAAGTACAGGCATTCCTACTGAAATATTAAAACCACATTTAGATACATGTTTAAGAATTCCAATGACTGATAAGGTAAGAGCTTTAAACCTATCAAACTGTGTAGCTATTATGGTTTATGAAGTGTTAAGGCAACAAAACTATAATGATTTATTAAAAGAAGAACCATTTAAAGGGTCAAACTATATAGAAACAAGTTGAAATAAATTGAAATAAATGTTAATATAACAATAATAAGGAGGGGAAAAATGACATTTTTAACAAATTGGGTATTTTGGGCCATTGTTATTACAATAATAATTCTTATGGCAATAATTGGCTATCTTGCGGAAGGCACTGAATTAGGTCCAAAATCAAAAAGAAAACCAAAGGAAGAACAAAAAGAATCAAAGAACGTAGAAGAAATATCTGTAACTGAAGAAGTTAATGAACCAAGTGCTTGGACAGGTGAAATAAAAAAAGATGAACGTCACGAACAAGTTCATGATGTGCCAAGCCTAGATGATTGGACAAATATGCCAACAGAGGCACCTGCAGTTTTAGAGTCAAAGCAAGTAGAAGAAGCAGAAGAAGCAGAATTATTTAACGAAATTTCTCCAGATAGTACTACACCTAGTGTTGAACCAATAAATCCACAAGTTTTAGAAAATCTTGATTCACCATTAGAAGAAACTGTAGTTGAAGGACCTGCTACTGAAGAAGTCCCAGATTCTATTTTACAAGAATTCACTTCAGAATCAGAAGAAGAAAAAAACGAAGAACAAATGGCAGAAATTTTATCAGAAGAAAATAACAATTCTCAAGAACAATTAATTGATCCAGCACCAATATTTGATACACCAACACCTGAAACAGTAGGGTCTATGCAAGAACAATTAGAAACTTTAGAAATACCTGAAGAAGAAAATAAACAAGAAACAAATACTGAAGACATTTGGAAATAAAGGGCCTAACAATATAGGCTTCTTTTTATATTGAAAAAATGCATAAATAAATTTTAAAACTAAACATAAATGTGTTATAATTGATATGACACTAAATTGGAGGTATATTAATGACAGTAGATTCAATATTAGAATTAATTGGGAAAATATTAGACGTACTTTTAGTATGGGCATTACTATATTATGCGTTAAAAAGTTTAAGAAAAAATGTAAAAATGGTTATGTTGTTTAAAGGAATATTGGTTATTCTTGTAATCAAAATAATTTCATATTTCCTAAACTTAGTAACAATAGGATATATAATTGACTATATAATCGAATGGGCTCCGTTCGCACTTATAGTTATATTTCAACCAGAAATTAGAGATGCGCTAGAACAATTAGGAAGAGCTAAATTAATTGGACATCGTAAAACCTTAACATTTAGCGAAAGAGAAAAAACAATTAATGAAATTATTGGTGCACTAGATAGCTTAAGAAAACAAAAAATGGGAGCTTTAATAGTACTTGAAAAAGAAACGAGCTTAGCCAATTATATAGCTAAATCACAAAAAATATATGCCGAAGTAACAAACCCACTATTAACTGCGATATTCTTTGTTAATAATCCATTACACGATGGAGGAGTTATTATTCAAGGTGACCAAATTGCCTGTGCCAATACAGTATTTCCAACAAGCACTAATTTAAATATCAGTAAAAGATTAGGAACAAGACATAGAGCTGCCTTAGGTATTTCTGAACAAACCGATTGTATAGCTATCGTTCTTTCAGAAGAAACAGGACGTATTTCAATTGCTACAGGTGGGAAACTAATCTACAATGTTTCACTTGATGAATTAAAAGTTAGATTATTAGAAGGCCTAGCTCCATCAAAAAAATTGCTTGTAGAAGATGAGGAGGTAATTAATAGTGAAGAAAACTAAGAAAAAAGGAATCTTTCAAAAAATTGCAGGCTTCATCGATAAAAAAATAGTTATGCCAACAACTAGGTTAGTTGTAAAAATTGGGGAAGGATTTGAAAATTCAGGGAAAACATTAGAAGGATTTTTATCAAGACAAAATACTTTACTTTTTATTTCGCTTTTGTGCGCAATCGCTGTGTTTATTATAATTGACCAAAAAATTATAGTATTTACAAATCAAACCGCTGAAGTAATAAAAGATCAAAAAGTAGAAGCTATATATAATGAAGAAGCATATGTTGTAGAAGGGCTTCCAGAAACAGTAGATATAACATTAATGGGTAATCGTTCAGATTTATTTATAGCTAAACAATCAACAACATCAAAAGTAGTAGTTGATTTAAGCGGGTTAGGGCCAGGAGCACATAAAGTTAATATCGAATATAGCCAGCCTTTAAATTCTATAGAATATAGCGTTAACCCTTCAGTGGCAAATGTAAATGTTTATACAAAAGTCTCAGAAACAAAAACATTGACTGTAGATGTATTAAATCAAGATAATTTAGATGATAAATTAGTTATTAATAGTATCACTCCAGAAACAGATAGGGTAGTAATAAAAGGTACAGATGATAAAAATGCAACTAACAGTTTAACCAAAGTTGCAACAGTAAAAGCATTAGTGGATATTGATGAATTAACGAATCAAACTGCTGGAACTATCACCGTAAAAGATGTTCCACTAAAAGCTTATGATAAAGACGGTAATACATTAGATGTAGAAATAGTTCCATCAAAAATAAATGTTGATTTGGAAATTGAGTCACCAAGCAAAGTAGTACCAATTAAAATAATTCCAAAAGGTGAAGTTGGATTTGGTAAAGCAATTAGTTCTATTGAAATGAGTGATTCAAATGTAACAGTTTATGGTACTAGAAGCGTTTTAGAAAAACTAGAATATATACCACTTGAAGTTGATGTAAGTGGATTAAAAGAAGATAGAGAATATAAATTAGATTTAACCAAACCAAAAGGTGTCAGATCAATGAATTTAAATAATATTGGTTTAAAATTCACGTTAGGTGATTCAACCGATAAAGATATTGAAGATATCAATATTGATGTTCGTAACCTAGGTGATAATTATAGTGTTCAGGGCTTAAGTGAAAATGATATCAAAGTAACGGTAAATGTTAAAGGTGTTGACTCAATATTAAAAGGATTAACTGCTGAAGACATCGTTGCTTATATTGATTTAAAAGATTATACACCAGGAGAATATGAAATACCAGTTAAGGTTGAAGGAACTGATTCACGTGTTGGATATTTATCAAAAACGAAAAAAGTAAAAATAAAAATCGTTGAAAAATAACTGCTATAAGCAGTTTTTTTCTTGACATATTAATATAAAAAAGTTATGATAAATATATAAAGAATAGGAGGAAAATATGGAATTTTTAAAAGAAATAAAATCATCATTACTAATTATGACTGGTTTCTACATTGTAATTGGTTTAGTGATGCTTATCGCGCCAACATTTGTAAGTAATTCAATTTGCTATTTAATTGGAGCTTTGTGCTTAATTATTGGCGGACTCGCAGTTTATACCTATATAGCTTCTGAAGTCTATGGAACATTAGGCGCAGCATTATTAATTATAGCTATTATATTTTTAGCCGCTGGAATATTTATAGTAATAAATCCACAAACGTTCGCAACATTTATCCCTATCATAATGGGAGTAATATTAGTCGTTGATGCATTTGGGAAAATGCAGTCTGCAATGACAATTAAAAAATATGGTTATGAAAACTGGTGGCAAGTTATGGCTGCTGCTGGACTTGTATTCATATTTGGTATAGTATTATTATTTAATCCTTTCACAACACTTACAATTCTTATTAGAATTTTAGGATTATTCCTAATTGTTGATGGATTTGCTAATTTACTAACAGTATTAAGTTATTCAAAAATAGAAAAAGCTATCAAGTAATTGATAGTTTTTTTAATCATGAATATGTCTAAATAAAAGAACGATGTTAATTAATCCTGTGATACCAACTAAAGTATAAATAATTCTTGCTAGATTATGTGAACCAAAAATAGTTTCTACAAGATTGAAGTCAAAAATACCTATTAGACCCCAGTTAATCGCTCCAATAATAGTAACGACTAAACATGTCTTTTGTAAAATTTCCATAATACACTCCTTCCCATTTTGTTTATAGTATTAACTAAAAAAAAGAAAATATTCATTCATATTTAAAAAACTCGCCCATATACTTAAATGAAAATTGAAAGATGGTGAAAGAATGAAAAAAATATGTTTAGTCCTATGTGCTTGTTTATTATTAGTAGGATGTGGAAATTATACGAGTAAAGATGCAACTAAAGATTTAGAAAAGAAAATAAATAATCTTAAAGGCTACAATTTGACAGGAATATTAGAAATAACCAACAATGATGACATATATAAATATGACGTAGAAGCATCCTATGCTAAAGACGATAAATTTAGAGTGTCATTAAAAAACAAAACAAATAATCATGAACAAATAATTTTAAAAAATACAGACGGAGTTTATGTCCTAACACCAAGTTTGAACAAAAGTTTTAAATTTCAAAGTGATTGGCCATATAATAATTCGCAAACATATTTATTGCAAACATTACTAAGTGATATCCAAAACGATGATAAAAAAGAATTTAAAGTTACTACAAATCATTACGTATTTACAACAAAAGTAAATTATCCAAATAATAATGATTTAACAAAACAAAAAATTTATTTTGATAAAAAATTAAAACCTAAAAAAGTAGAAGTAATGAATAAAGAAGGCGATGTATTGATTAAAATGACCTTCAACAAAGTTGATTTAAAAGCTGAATTTAAAGACGACTATTTCAATTTAGAACACAACATGAAAACTGCAAAAACAGAGAGTACTACTAAAACCGTAAGCAAAATAGAAGGTGATACATATCCAATGTATGTACCAGAAAACACTAAACTTGCAAGCAAAGATACAGTGGATTTAGACAATGGTCAAAGAGTTATAATGACATTTGAAGGCGATAATCCATTTATGTTTGTAGAACAAACTGCAAGCGTTGAAGACGAACTTGCTATTGTATCTGTATATGGTGAACCATTTCAAATGGCCACAAGCGTAGCCGCAGTATCAGACAATATGATTAGTTGGGTATCAAATGGGATAGAATATTATGTTGTTGCCGAAAATATGAGTAAGGATGATTTGGTAAGTGTAGCTAATTCAGTTTCAGCAATGCCGGTTAGTAAATAACTTTAAATTTTAAAATAAATATGTTATAATGGTAGTCAGGTGATAAATTATGAGTAATAAAAAAACTACCAATAAAAAAACAACAAATAAAAATGAAAAAACTAAAAACAAACAAAAAATTACTAAGGCTGAAGAAGTTTTAGAAATAAAAGAAACTATGAAATCAAAAGATAAAAAAACAGATAACTCAAATAAGAAAAAGAAAGATAATAAATCTTATGAGAATAAACTAAGTACAAGCGATTCGCGTAGTGAAATGATTAAACTTTTAAAAATCGTTTTAATTGTTACAGGGATTATGCTTGTATTTTATGGGATAACTTTATTAGCTACAAATAAAGCTGATGAAAAATTAGAAAATAAAGAAGAAAGTCAAGCTCCAACCGAAACACAAATACAATATGAAAATATTATGATAGGATCATTGCTTAACCATAATGGAGCATATTATGTATTAATAGAAAAAGATAAAGATAATCATCTTACTGAATATGATTCATTAATTGGAACCATTAAATCAAGCGAAGATGCCCCAACTATTTATAAAGCAAATTTAACTGACTCTTTCAATAAAAATTATTTAGGGGAAGAACCAAACTATTATGTTGATGACATAGCTGATTTCAAAGTTACAGGAACTACATTAGTAAAAATCCAAGATGGAAAGATTATTTCAGTTAGTGATAACTACGACGCAATTAAAAATAAGTTAAATGATTTAGCTTAAAAATATATAAGGATACGTATTTAGTATGTATCCTTTTTAAGTTTTTATCAATGATGTGTCAAATAATTAAAAAAATAAAACTTTTTTTGAATATCCGTTCTATAATTAAGGATGTGTGATATACTGTAAATATGTGTTTACAAATAAAGGCGGTGATTATGTGTCTAAAAAAATAGAAAAAGAAACCATAAATAAAATTAAAAAATTATCTTCAGTTATAGATATACAAACAAATTTAAACAGTAGTTTAGATGATGGGAAAAACGACAATTCTATAAATAATAATCAAAAAGGAAAAAAACAAAGAAAGAAAAATAAAAATTCAAAAGCTAAAACATTTAAAACTAGTGAGGTTGCCTGCTTAATCGTTATAACAGTTATCGTTGGTTTAACACTAGGTAGTCTATTTACTTATAAAGCTATTGGTAACAAAGGAGAATTAGTGGAAGATGAACTTCAAGATTTTATTAATGACTATAATTATATAGTGAATAACTATAATGGTGATATAGATAAAAAAGAATTACTCGATTCCGCCTTAGAAGGCATGCTTAATGCGTTAGATAAAAATTCAGTGTTTTTAGATTCAGAGGCTGCTAAAAATTTTAATATATATTTAGATGGTGGGTACAAAGGAATAGGAATTGAAATATTTAATAATAATGAAGGTAATATAACTATTAATGCGGTTTTTAAAAATAGTCCCGCCTCAAAAGTTGGTTTAAAAGCTGGCGATGTAATTATCAAAGCTGGTAGTCAAGATGTTAAAGGTATGAATATTAGTGAGTTTGTAAAACTTTTTGAAAAACAAAAAAATAAAAAAATTCAGTTAACATACATAAGAGATGGGAAAGAATATAAAACATCTGTAGTTAGTTCTAATATTGATCTGCAGTCAGTTAAATCTAAAACATTTATTCAAAATGATAAAAAAATAGGATATTTAAAAGTTAGTATATTTGCTAGTAATACATATGAGCAATTTAAAAAAGAATTTGAAAAACTAAAGAAAGAAAATATAGAAGATCTAATTATTGATTTAAGAGACAATTCGGGTGGATATTTATCTACCGCTGAAAATATAACATCGTTATTTTTGTCATCTAGTCATCCTATATATCAAATCCAAAAACAAAATAAAACAACCAAGTATTATTCGAAGGGTAAAAAAGATACAAAATTAAAAATAGCAGTTATTGTTAATAACTCAAGTGCCTCAGCTTCAGAAATTTTAGCATCAGCCTTAATGGAACAAGCAGAAGCCATAATAATTGGTGAAACAACATATGGAAAAGGCACAGTTCAAGAAATGCAAGATTTAACGAATGGAGATAAATATAAATTAACAACTAAAAATTGGTTAACATCAAAAGGCGTCTGGATAGACAAAAAAGGAATAGAACCAACCATTAAAGTAAGTTTATCAGACCAATACAAAGAAGATCCAAAAGAAAAAAATGACAATCAACTTCAAACTGCTTTGCAAGAACTATCAAAATAAGTCATAAACCATATGGCTTTTCTTTTTTATTAAAAAACGTTATAATGTTAAAAACGAGGTGTAAGTAAAAATGGAAAAATTAAAAATAGGAGATAGACTACAAATACAATGTTATAAGCATAATGGAAAAGCGCATCGACAATGGGATGAAGCAGTTGTTTTAGATGTGAAAAAAGATTATATAGTTTTCGGGAACGAAAAAACATTAGTAACTGAAGCACAAGGAAATACATGGCGAACGAAAGAACCGGCTGTAATGTATTTTTTCAAAGATAAATGGTATAACATAATTGTACAACTAAAAAAAGAAGGCGTAACTTATTATTGTAATATTGCCACCCCATTTATAATAGAAGAAGGAACAATAAAATACATAGACTATGATTTAGATCTTCGAATATTCCCAAATGGAAGCTTTAAAATTTTAGATAAACAAGAATATAAATATCATAAAAAGAAAATGAATTATTCAAAAGATTTAGATACGGTTATAAATAGTTCTCTTTCAGAGCTGATAACTAATTATCAAAATCATATTCCTATGTTCGATAATGAACTTAATTTACAATATGGAGAAATGTATCAAGAATTAAAAGAAAATAAATAAAATGTGTAATTAATAATAATAAGGTGCATATATTATAAGGAAGGCAGATTTGAAAACCTTCCTTTATAACATATATTAATATAATAGGTATTTATATCTATATATTAATATGTTGTAAGCTAAGGGAATGCCCCATTTATAACCAAAGAGGCAAATAAATTAAAAAAATTAAAAAAAGCTGTTGACTTGGTTTTAAAAATTTGATATATTAGACAAGTAATTTTTTTGGAAGACCGCAAAAAAAGTCTTCATTTGTCAATATTTAAAAAAAATTTAAAAAAAGTATTGACTTAAAGGATTACATTTGATATATTAGTAATACCGCTGGACAAAAAGCGGTGAAATGATCTTTGAAAACTGAGCAAAATGTCAATTCAAATTAGTCAGGACATTTATTCAAACGAAACAAAAACTATTAAGTTTTATTTTTTTGGAGAGTTTGATCCTGGCTCAGGATGAACGCTGGCGGCATGCCTAAGACATGCAAGTCGAACGAAGTGGCCCATTGAAAATTGCGTGCTTGCACAAAATTGGATTTGGATTCCCACTTAGTGGCAGACGGGTGAGTAACACGTGGGTAATCTACCCCAGGGACTGGGATAACGTTTGGAAACGGACGCTAATACCGGATGATACATAACTAGATAACTAGATATGTTAAAAGGAGCTTCGGCTTCACCTTGGGATGAGCTTGCGGTGTATTAGCTAGTTGGTGAGGTAATGGCTTACCAAGGCGACGATGCATAGCCGAGCTGAGAGGCTGATCGGCCACATTGGAACTGAGATACGGT
>CAOJZV010000020.1 GCA_948466255.1 uncultured Bacillota bacterium
ATTATATCAAAAAGCCGCACCTTAATGGTGCGGTTGAGATTTTAATTTAAGAAATGGATTTTATATTAATCCATTTTTTTTGTTTAATATAATGATATACTAGATAAAAATGATGAAATATGATATGATTATATTGGAGGTAATGATATGAATGAAAATAAAAGATTACTAATGATATTTGGTGTTATTGCTTTAGTAGTAGTAATAATTTTATTGATCAGTTTTTGGCCAAAGCCAGATAAAACTTTTATGTGTGGAGTTAAAGCTGATGGAGATTATGATAAATTAGGGAAAGTGAATTATAAACAATATCAATGTTTATATGAAAGTGATTCTAAAAATCCAATTGTAGTAGCTGATGAATTAAGTTCTAAAGATAAAAAACAACTAAATGAAGCAGCTAAAAAAATAGGTCATGCTATTTATTATATTGATACTGAAAAAGTTTCAAAAGATGATTTAAAAGCAATAAAAAAAGAATTAAAATATAATGATAATTCATTTAAAAAGGATGTTATTTTAGTTCTTCAAGATGAAGATGTTGTGGCTTATAAAGAAGATTTTATGAAAGATAAAGATGAACTTTATAATTTCTTAAAAGAAGCTAAATTAGCTAAATTTGCTTGTGAAGTATCTGTTAGTGAGGAATATGATAATTTAGGTGAAATCACATATGAACAATATCAATGTTTATATGAAAGTGAAGAACCATTTGCTTTAATTTTAGCACAAACTACTTGTAGTTATTGTTTACAATTTAAACCTATTATTAATGCTTATGCTGAAGATAAAGATTTACCTGTTTATGTAATTGAAATTGACCAATTATCTGATAATGATAGAAGTGCACTTTTATCGTCATTAAGTTATTTTGATGGGAACGATAGTTGGGGGACACCACTTACTTTAGGAATTAAAAATAAGGAAGTTATTTCAGATCTTAGTGGATTTACTGAAGATGAAGGAGCCTTAGACGATTTTTTCGAAAAATTAGATATTAAATAATTATAAAAACTCTTGTAATAAAACAACAAGAGTTTTTGTATGCCCGCAGGGATAATTTTATCTGATAATTAATTTGCAAAATAAAAACCTTATAAAATAAGTGGTTTAAAGTGTTATCTTTAAGCCTGTTTATATAATTTTCCAATATTTAAATAAAAATTTTATTAAAAAAAGGTTGACAAGCGTCATTATAACGCATATAATGAAATTGGGAGGGAAATTATGAGGAATAATCCATTAGAATTCATTAAGGGGCAAGAGGAACTTAGAAAAATTTATGAGGCAAAATTACTTGAATTAGAACAAAAAATACAAGATATTTCGTCTACTGACGTTGTTCAATTATATATACAGTTAAAAAAAGAAATTGAACAAACAGATGAAGAGATGAAGGCTACTTTGGATGCTAAAAAAAAGGAGTATCAAAAAGAGTGTATTCATCCAATGTATGTATGTTTTAATCTTATACACCATGTTGACCATATTTATCTTGAAGGTGGTATATTAAGTCAATGCATAAATTGTGGTAAGGTAAAAAGATTTTCTGTCGAAGAGGCTGGACAGTTATTCGATGAACATAGATTAATTGCACGAGAAGATTATTTTGATACTAGAGATGACCGTTATCTAATTTATTTGTCTCCAGAGTGGGGATGTTATGAAAAAATTAGAGATTTTTATCTAAGGGCTTATGATAGTGTGCATGTTGAAATATTAAATGAACAAGCTGCTCAAATGGGTATGTCTATAGAAGAATATATATGTGAAGTAACATTTCAAAAATTTTCTTTACCAAAATCTAACACTAAAAATAAACAAAAAGGCTTTAAAAGAACATTATAAAAAATAAATAAAAAATGACTTTTAAGATAAAAATAAAGGTCGTTTTTTTTAACCAAAAATGTAAAATAGTAATGATATTGCAAAATAAAAACCGCTAATTTTAGCGGTTATTTACAATAATGGTGGAGAATAAGGGACTCGAACCCTTGACCCCTTGCGTGCAAAGCAAGTGCTCTAGCCAACTGAGCTAATTCCCCAAAACAAACATTGCTTATAAATTGTAACACAATTTTTTTTAAAAATCAACACGTTTTCATTAAAATATAGGCAATTTTTGATATTTTATGACTGAATTATGGGAAAGATTTAAAATATTACTATAATTGTTATTTGATTTTAATATAAATACTGTTATAAAAAGGGGGACTTTATGGAAATATTGTGTTATAATATTATTTATAACTTTGACTTGTTTGTGCTTAGTTAGTAACGAGAAATATTATAGGAGGTTTTTATGAAAACACCTAAAGAAGAAATTTTAGAATTTATGAAAGAAAGGCCGGAAACAGTAGCTGTTATTGGTTATGGTTCAGGGATAAATCCACAACGAGGACAAGAAAATCGTAAACCGCAAATTGATTTAATTGTTGTAGTAGATGATTTAAAGGAATGGCATGCTTTAAATATTAAAAAGAATCCAAATGATTATTCTTTTTCTGGGAAGTTGTTTTTTAAGTATGCACCTAAAAAATGGCTTAAGTCTGGTGGAAAAATAACATATATGACTTATATACCTTTTAATGGTAGTAAATATAAAATTGGTACTATTGAAAAAGAAGACTTTTTAAATGATTTAAAAAATTGGGAAACATTTTATATTGCTGGGAGAATGCAAAAACCTATTTTAATTGTGTCTGCTTCTGAAGATATAGAAAGTGCGATTGAATATAATCGACATGCTGGATTATTAAGTACAGAATTGCTTTTAGGTAAAGGCGAATTTGATGAGGAATATTTTTATACTATTTTAGCAGGACTTTCTTATATTGGAGATACTCGTATGGGTATTGCGGAAAACCCTGATAAGGTTTTAAATATTGTTAAAGGTAGATTTGATTTTTATCAAGATGTATATGGTAGTCAATTAAAAATCAAAGATAATATGGTTATTGTTCCAGAGGAGAGCATGGAAACTTTACCTGATGATTTACATTTATATTTAGAAAATTATAAAGGTAATATTGGTGATGGTATTAGAGAATTTTTAACTAGAAAAAACAAGAGCCAGAGTATGGCACAAACGATAAAAGGTTTATTTACTACGGGACCTATTAAATCTATAAAATATGTGTCTGAAAAACTAAAACGTAGAAAACGAAAATAATTTATTTATTAGGGGGATTTAAAATGAGTGAAGTAAAAAGAGAGACTTTAGAACTATTAGGGATATTGCCAGGGGTTAATTCGGCTACACCTTATGGTTCTGGATATTTTAAGCAGGATGATAGTGCAGGTGAAAAGAAATCGATGGATATTATTTTATCTGTTGATGATCCAAATGGGTGGCACCAAGAGAATTATGAACTTAATCCATGGATGTATGATGGTTCAGGGGAAAAGCAATTAATGAATAATAAATTAGCAGATGGTGAAATTAGTTTTCCACGTTCGCTAGGAGGATTTTTTACTGATTTTGAAGGCCGTGAATATAAGTTTATTGTAGTTGATAAGAGATTATTGTATTATGATTTAAAAACATGGAAACATTTTTCTTTAGCTGGGCGTTTTCAAAAAGAAATGGTTTTGTTAATTGATAATAGTGATGGAGTTCTTCCTCAATTAATGGAAGCAAATTATAAAAATGCAGTTAAGGCTGGACTTCTTATGAATCCTGCACGATCTATTAGTGAAAGAAAGTTATTTGAAACAATTGTTGACTTATCTTACCGTGGGGATTTAAGAAAAATATTTCATATGGAAGATCCTAATAAAATACCTAATATTGTAAATGGGTCATATGAATTTTTGAAGAAAGCTTATGGTAATCAGACTTCAGAATATATTCGTGAAAGTGGTTTGATTTATAAAAATAGTGGTTATTACCAAGATGCTTTGGCTGATAAATTTGAAACTTTGCCTACTTCATTGAGAGATTATTTATTTAAAACTTTATTATATCGTGATGAATATGATTATGAAGAGGTATCACAAGTACTTAGAAGTTTTTTCTTTAGAACTGACCTTGTAAATAGTACTAAAATGATGTTAAGATGTTATCAAACCGTTGGTATCCAAAAAAGTTGTGAAACATTTGCTGGTAAGGCTAAAAAGGGAATGCAAAAGTTTATAAAAAGAAAATAATGTTTTTGACACAAATATTTATATTTGTTATAATTTTATTTGAAATTGGGTGATGAAAAATGAAAATACAATCGGTAGATTTAGCTATTTCCGCAGTTCGTAGAAGTCAATATCCAACTGATGAAAAACCTGAATATTTACTTATAGGTAGATCTAATGTTGGTAAAAGTAGTTTTATTAATACTTTAGTTAATCGTAAAAATTATGCGAGAACATCTGGTAGACCAGGGAAAACACAAACTATTAATTTCTATAACATTAATGATAGATTTTATTTAGTAGATGCACCAGGTTATGGTTATGCAGGGGTTAGTAAAACTAAGAGAAAAAAATTTGGACTTATGATTGAGGATTATATTGTTAATCGCGACAATCTAAAGCAAGTATTTTTACTTATTGATTTTAGACATCGTCCAACTAATGATGATATATTAATGTATAATTATTTAAAACATTATAAAATTCCAGTAACAATTGTGGCAACTAAAACTGATAAAATTGGTATTACTATGCAGCAAAAACAAAGAAACGCAATTTTAAATGATTTGGATTTAGTTGTTGGTGATGACTTTATTATGTTTTCTAATGTGACTAAGACTGGTAAAGAAGAAGTACTTAAAAAGATAGAAATTACTTCATCATAATTAGTCGCATTTAAAACTTATATTCATACACTATTTTAGGTGATAAAATGAAGTTAATTACTGATGGTGATATGATAGTATTATATTTAAATAGAATGTATATTAGTAGCTTGGACTTTACTGATAAGGAAGCTACTGAAAAATATATGAAACGTTTACTTATGAAAATCTCAAATAAGTATGATATTAAAATTGATGGCTATTATGTAGTTAATTTATATGTCGATATGAATTACGGAGTTGTGATTGAAATAAAAAAAGAGGAATTGGAATACCTTGATTATTTTGTTAATCAAATTGAGATTAATACAAAAGTAACTGAGGGCTCTTTTTTATATGAAGTTTATAATTTTGATAGTTCATTATTTAAAAAATTTATAATATATAAAATAAAAGATAAATTATATTTAAGGGTTAAGGATAACATTTCGGATTTAGAAATGGGAAAAGTGCTTGAAAGTGCTGAAATTGTTTATGGCACTAAAGCAAATGAAATTATAAGAAAAGCTAAGGTTGTGAGGTGATATTATGAGAAAACCAGTAGTGGCCCTTGTTGGAAGACCAAATGTAGGGAAAAGTACGATTTTTAATCGTTTAGTTGGTTCTAGAATGTCGGTTATTGAAGATACCCCGGGGGTAACTCGTGATAGAATTTATGGAACTGCTAATTATAAAGATTATAGTTTTCATTTAATTGATACTGGTGGTATTGATATTGCTGAAAACAAATTTAATGATGAAATTAAGGGACAAGCTGAACTTGCGATTGATGAAGCGGATGTGGTAGTTTTCGTTGTTGATGGTAAAGAAGGTTTAACTGCTAATGATTTTGTTGTTAAAGATATTTTAATGAAAAGTGGTAAGGATGTTATTATTGCAATAAATAAAGCTGATACTAAAGAGTTTAAAGAACATCAATATGATTTTTATGAACTTGGATTTGAACAATATGTTTCTTTAAGTGGTGAGCAGAAATTTGGTATTGAAAATTTATTAGATGAAATTACTAAAGATTTTAAAGAAATACCTGAAGAGGATGACGAGAATGTTATTAAGTTTTCTATTATTGGAAGACCTAATGTTGGAAAAAGTAGTTTAGTTAATGCATTACTTAATGAAGAAAGAGTTATTGTTAGTGATGTGGCTGGAACTACTCGTGATGCGGTTGATACGCCTTTTACTTATCATGGTGAAGAGTTTGTGGTTATCGATACTGCAGGAATGCGTAAACGTGGTAAGATTTATGAGAATGTTGAAAAGTATAGTTTACTTCGTTCTTTAAAAGCTATTGATAGAAGTGATGTGTGTGTGATTGTTTTAAATGCTGAAGAGGGTATTATTGAACACGATAAACATATTGCTGGTTATGCTTTAGAGGCTGGAAAAGCTGTTGTTATTGCGGTTAATAAATGGGATGTTATTGAAGATAAGGATAAGATGATGAAAGAATTTACTAAAGATATTCGTAATAATTTTCAATTTATGCCTTATGCACCTATTGTTTATTTATCGGCTTTAACTAAAAAACGTATTCATACTTTAATGCCTATGATTATTAAGGCTTATGAAAACGCATGTAGAGAAGTTAAAACAAGTATACTTAATGATGTTATTACTGATGCTTATTCTCTTAATTTACCTCCTACTTATAAAAACAAGCGAATGAAAATTTATTTTTCTTCACAAGTAGGAATTAAACCACCAACTTTTAACATTCAAGTTAATAGTAAAGGTTTATTACATTTTTCTTACGAAAGATATTTAGAAAATAAAATTAGAGAAAATTTTGATTTTGAAGGGACACCTATTGTACTTCATTTCAAAAATAAAGGTGAACAGTAGTATCACCTTTTTATTAACCATTTTTTATATTCTTCATATATTAATGTAGGAGGAGATAGTAGTGAGATTTTCAGATAGTTTTTTTAATAGAGTGGAAAAGAAAACCAATGTTGGGAAACAAACAATTTTAGATTTAGCGGCTAAATTACAAAAAAGTGATTTAAAAAATGAAGAAACTTTAAGAGAAGTTATTCAGGAACTTGGTCAAATGACTGGTAAAAATGTACCTAAAGAAAAGGAGGATAAAATTATAGAAGCGGTTGTTAATGATAAGGTGCCTAAAGATATTGATAAATTAATTTAAACTATCGTATGATAGTTTTTATTGTGGAAAAAAATGATATTTTGTTCTACCTTTAAAAAAGTAAACATATATTTAAGTAAATTATGGAAAGTAGGGATTATATGGAAAAAATTGATATCATAAAAAGTATTACTGAAAGAACAGGTGGGGATATATATTTAGGTGTAGTAGGAGCTGTTAGAACTGGTAAATCAACATTCATAAAAAGATTTATTGAAAACCTAGTTGTTCCTAATATTGAAGATGAATATGAACGTAAAAGAACGTTAGATGAAATTCCACAATCTGCTCAAGGTAAAACTATTATGACAACTGAACCTAAATTTGTACCTGGCAATGCGGCTAAAATTAAAATTGATGATTTTAGTGCGGATGTTAGACTTGTAGATTGTGTTGGATATGTAATTAGTGGGGCTAAAGGCTATGAAGATGAAAATGGTCCTCGTATGGTAAGAACTCCATGGTATGAAGAAGAAATACCTTTTATTGAAGCTGCTGAAATTGGAACTGAAAAAGTTATTAAAGACCATTCTTCTATTGGTGTTTTAGTTACTTCTGATGGCTCTATTGGAGAATTTTCTAGGGGTGATTATGTAGAAGCTGAAGAGCGTATTGTAGGGGAGCTTACTGAGATAGGCAAACCATTTATTGTTATTTTAAATTCTACTCATCCAATGCTTCCAGAAACAGAAAGTTTAGCTGAAGATTTAAGAGATAATTATGGAGTACCAGTTATTCCAATGAATATAGATAATATGAGTGAAAGGGATGCTTACAATATTTTAAGAGAAGCTTTATATGAATTCCCTGTAGTTCGTATTAATGTAGAAATGCCTGATTGGATTGCTTGTTTAGCGCCTTCTAATTGGCTTAAAAAATCTTACATGGATACTATTAGAGAAAGTATTTGTGAAATTGACAAATTAAGAGATATTGATAGTATTACTCAAAAGTTAGAAACTTGTGAACATATAAGTAAAGCTTATTTATCTGATGTTAATACATCAACTGGTGAGGTTAATGTTACTTTAAAGGCTCCTAATGAACTTTATAATGAGGTTTTAAAAGAGATTATTGGAGTAGATATAACTAATCGTAGTCAATTACTTAGTTTATTCCAAGATTATAACGAGGCCAAAAGCGAATATGATCAAATTAAGGATGCCCTTAAAATGGTTAAAACTACTGGTTATGGGGTAGCAAGTCCAACTTTATCTGATATGACTTTAGATACTCCTGAAATTATTAAACAAGGTAGTAGATATGGCATTAAATTAAAAGCTGTCGCACCTTCTATTCACATGATTAGGGTGGATGTTGAAAGTACATTTGAACCAATTATAGGTTCTGAGCTTCAAAGTAAAGAACTTATTAATTACTTAATGAAAGATAAAGAAAGAGAATCTGATAATATTTGGAAAAGTGAAATATTTGGTCGTAGTTTAGATGTAATTGTTCAAGAAGGTATTCAAGCTAAATTATCATTAATGCCTGAGACTATTAGATTTAAATTACAACAAACTTTATCTAAACTTGTTAATAAAGGTTCTAGTAATTTATTCGCAATTGTTCTTTAAGAATAGTGAAAAACTATTCTTTTTTAGTTAATTATTAACAAAAGGTAATTTAATGGCTAAAAAGTGGTTAAAATATGTAAAAAAACAGTTAAATATATTGATTTTTCAAGCGAAACATGGTATCCTGTAAGTGTAAGCAAGGTAGCTTAACAAAATAAGGGAGGTATTATATACATGACAAAAACAGATTTAGTTAATTACATTGCAGAAGAAACAGGATTAACAAAAGCTGACGCTACTAGAGCATTAGATGCTACTATGAGCGGAATCGTAAAAGGATTAAAATCAGAAGGGAAAGTTGCTTTAACAGGTTTCTGTACTTTTGCTACACAACACAAAGCTGCTAGACAAGGTCGTAACCCAAGAACTGGTGAAGCTGTAACTATTCCTGCTAGAACTGCAGTTACTATTAAAGCTGGCGCTAAATTAAAAGACGCTGTAAACTAAGGCTTTTTCTAGCCTTTTTTTCTTGCATAGAACGGGGTGATGAGTTGTGTATAATTCAGCAATTAAAGTTTTAAATAAAATAACTGACTTTGGATATAAAGCTTATATTATTGGTGGATATCCACGTGATTTATATTTAAAAAGGAGTTCATTAGATATTGATATTTGTACAGATGCGACTCCAATGGAACTTATTAATATATTTAAAGAGGTTGTAACTACTAATTCTGAATATGGTTCAGTAGTAATTATTGTGGATAAAATTAGATTTGAGATTACAACTTTTAGAAGTGAAGGTAAATATGTTAATTTTAGAAAACCTTCTTCTATTAAATATATTGATAGTTTGGAAGAGGATTTAAAAAGACGTGATTTTACCATAAATACTTTATGTATTGATAAAGATGGTAATGAGATAGATTTGTTAAATGCGAAAAGTGATTTGGATAATCATATCATTAGGATGGTTGGGAATCCTAAAATAAAACTAAAGGAAGATGCTTTAAGAATTCTTAGGGCAGTTAGGTTTGCAACAATCTTGAATTTCGAGTTAGAACCAGTTTTAAAGGCTTATATTAAAAAATATGCTGGTTTAGTTAAGAAACTATCTAAAGAGCGTATACGTGAAGAATTAGATATTATTTTTGCTAGTTCTAACAAGGAATATGGGATTAAATTACTTTGTGAATTAAAATTAGCTGATAATTTGGGTTTGTCTGAACTAAAAAAAATAAAAATAACACCTTCTATGATTGTTACTTGGTCACAACTTGGAGTTCTTGATAAATATAATTTTAGTACTAGTGAAAAAGAAACTATTGCAAGAATTAATGAACTTAAAGGTAGTAATCTTTTAGATAAAAAAATTTTATATAAATATGGTTTATATACTTGTACTTTAGCAAGTGAGCTTCATAATGTGGATAAAAAAGAACTGAATTCAATTTATCTTGATTTGCAGATTCATAGTAAATTAGATATTGCTTTATCTCCTATGGAAATTTGTGAAATTTTGGATAAAACACCTGGTTCATTTTTGAAAGATGTAATTAATGATTTAGAAGGGAAACTTATTTCTGATGAAATTTTAAATAATAAAAAGGCTTTAACTGATTATATTACTAATAAATATTTGTAAAACATACCCTTTAATAGGGTGTTTTTTATGAAAAGGATAATGTTATTAATAGCTATTTTATTTTTGGTGTTGATACATGTAGATACTAGAGCTTTTACTTGTAAACATATTGATTTAAATTTAAAAGAAAACGAGGTAGGAATTGTTTTTCTTAGACTTAAAAATAGTAAGTCACTACTTATTAATGATTTGGAGGTTAGTAATTTATTTATTTTGGATTATAAAAATGATGATGGAATTAAAAATGTTCTTAATATTTTTGATAGTCATCCTGATATTTTTTATTTAAAAAGGTCTTTGGAAAAAAAGATTGATAATGTTTATATTACTAAAATAGATGGTATGTTTAGAATTCGAGTTAATAATTATACGTTATGTATTTATGATAATAGTAGTGGAAATTTGAAAACATGTGATTTCGTTTATTTGATGAATTTAAATAAAACTTTTAGTATTGATGAAAATATAAATACTATTTTTTATGATGATGATATTGATAAGAGGCTATTACTTAATGTTAGGGAATCTTGGATTGATAATCATATTGTAAGCACGGATAGTTTTACTATTTTAAAATTAAGTGAAGAATCTTATAATGTTGTGGTTGTTCCATCGACAAAAATTTAAAATTAAGTTATAATATTCTTTAGGTGATTCTATGACAGGAAAAATTGTGGATATATTGAAGGATGGGAATATTGTGGTTCCTAAATTATTACTTTCAAATTATAAAAAATTAAAAATAACTGAAAAGGAACTTATTGTATTAATTTGTTTATTAGATAATGATGAGTTTGATCCAATTAGTATTAGTGAAATGCTTGGGATGAAATCTGTAGATGTTATTACTACTATTAATAGTTTAGCTAAAAAAGATATTCTTGTTTTAAATAGTGTAAAAAACAATAATGTTTGTGAAGAATATGTATGTTTAGATAATTTATATAATAAGCTTGTTTTAAATTTGATGGAAGAGAAGCATGAAAAATTACCAAGTAATATATTTGATAAATTTGAAAAGGAATTCGCACGTACTTTAAGCCCAATGGAATATGAAATTATTGGAGCTTGGCTTGAAAATGATTTTACTGAAGAAATAATTGATTTAGCTTTAAAAGAAGCTGTATATAATGGTGTGACTAATTTGAGATACATTGATAAAATTTTATATGAATGGAAGAAAAAGGGAATAAAATCTAAAGAGGATATTGAAAAAGAAAGGGCTAATTTTAAGAAAAAAAATCCTAAGGGAGAAGTGTTTGATTATGACTGGCTCAATGAATAAGATAGAGGAATATTTAGATGAATTAATTCCTAATCCTAAGTGTGAACTTAATTATACTAAGGATTATGAACTTTTATTAGCAACTATGTTAAGTGCACAAACAACTGATAAAAGGGTTAATATGGTTACAGATATTTTATTTTCTAAGTATCCTAGTGTAGAGGCTTTAAGTGAGGCTAGTTTAGAAGATGTTATTAATATTATTAGGCCTGTAGGAACTTTTAATAAGAAAGCTAGTAATGTGATTGAAATTACAAAAAAGCTACTTAAAGATTATGATGGAGTTGTTCCTAATAATCGTGAATATTTAGAAAGGCTGCCTGGTGTGGGAAGAAAAACTACTAATGTCGTTTTAAGTAATTTATTTGATGTTCCGTGTATTGCTGTTGATACACATGTTTCTAGGGTTAGTATTCGTTTGGGTCTTGCCAAGGAAGGGGATGACCCTTATACTATCGAAAAGAAAATTAGTAAAAAATTTAAAAAGGTGGAACTTTGTCGTAGGCATCATCAATTAGTCTTATTTGGTAGATATTATTGTACAGCTAGAAGTCCTAAATGTGAAAGTTGTAAATTAAAGGATATTTGTAAATATTATAAGAAGATGAATAAGTAAAAAGTCAGGATTAATTTCCTGACTTTTTTAACTAATAATTACAGTTCTAGTTATGCTTCCAAGACTTACACCATCATAAGTTACCTTATAAGTTATTGTGTAAGTTCCAGCAGTAGAATTGATTGTAGATTCACGAACGGTATTTCCACTTTCGTCTGTAACTGTTTTTGTTATTTTAACATCTTTAGTAATGTCTTCACCAGCTAACATTACTTTTACTGGTGGGTTTTCATCTGTAAATCCTCCAATAGATGTTGCCCATATTTTATCACCATTTAATGTTATGGTAGCATCTGATTCTGATGTTCCTTTGTGTTCTACTTTAACTTCTGTTCCACTACTTTCACAACCGCCATAATTTGAATAGCTTGTTTTAATTACATAAGTTGGATTAGATGTTGTAGGAAGTTTTACTGTTGCAGTAGAATCATTTACGGTTGCAATTTTAGTAAGGTTGCTACCGTTTTTTAGATAAACATTATAAACAACTTTACCTAACATTCTATCATTAACACCCATTATATAATTTAGGTATGTTGTTTGATCTCTTGAAATTGTGAAGGCTTTATCAACGATTGGATTCCAATATGATCTATTTAGAGCATCTGGGGTTTCAATACCCTTCCATGTTAATGTTACATTACGGCCATTAATTGTAGCTTTAGGGCTCGTTACATTGCCTAATGTATTATATCTATTTGATACTTCAGTAGGTTTATTACTATCTTTGAATAATTCTGTAGTTTTCATATCATCAGGGGTACCTGTGCTTGGTAATAATGGATATCCACAGTATTTTTCAACGGTCACTTCTACTACATTATCTGGTTTAGAGAATTTTTGATCAGCTTTGAAGAAATCTTTGGCAATAGCTTGGAAAAGTCTTGAGTTTTGACTTGATCCAAATCTATTTGTTCCGTCAGATATGCGATCATAACCATACCATACAGCTATTGAGTATTCTGGGTTATATCCTGCAACCCACAAATCTTTTACGGCATTACTTGATAATCTGTGTGCTTTCATTGTTTTTTCATCAAAGTTTGTTGTACCAGTTTTGGCAGCAAATTGTGCACCATTAATATTACTATAATTTCCTAGGGCACTTTTTCCAGTATCAATTAACATATCGGTTACCATATAAGCGGTATCTTTACCCATAACTTTAGTCTTTTTAGCATCTACTTCAAAAGTTTTATCATTTTTATCAAATACAATTTTGGTAAAACTATGTGGCTCAATGTAGTATCCATTATTTCCAAAAGCAGCATAGGCAGCAGCTACGGTTAATGGGGATTCACCGGTATAACCACCAATGGCATGAGCTTCATGTAATTTTCCGTTTGAGGCTACTTCTGGAGATAAACCTAATTTTGTTACAAAGTTTTTAACATCTGAATTTTTAACACTTTGGAATGTTTTTAAGGCTGGAATATTACGAGAGTCTACTAAGGCATCTCTGATTGTAATGATTCCTTTATATCTACCATCCCAGTTGTTAATTTCTGTTCCATCACTATATGAATATTTTTCATCAACAATTGGATGATAGGTATTCCAACCTAAATATTCGATAGCAGGACCATAGTCAAATAATGGTTTAGCGGTTGAACCTATTTGTTGTTTCATCATTGTGGCTTTGTTAAAGCTTTTGGCACCGGAACTATTTCTTCCGGCAGCAACAGCTACAATTTCACCTGTTTTTGTTTCTAAAATAACAGCTCCCGCATCAACTTTATCATTTTCCCATTTAAAATCTTCGCCGCTCATTATTTTATTAACTTCATCTTGTTTTTCTCTATTCATCGTTGTATAAATTTTCATTGAATATGAATATGGATCATATCCAGTTTTTTCTTTAACGTCTTCAGCTACTGTATCAATAAATCCTTGATATTGAGCAGAATTTTTATGAGCTGAACCACCTTTAATTACAATTTTATCAACTGTCATTTTTTTAGCTATTTTATATTCATCGTCTGTTATATATCCATGACGTTTCATAAGTTTTAATACTAATAAACGTCTTTGTTCTGTTCTGTCAGGATGTAGATTTGGATCGTATTGAACTGGTGATTGGAATAAACCAGCTATCATGGCTGCTTCTGAAAGATTTAAATCTTTGGCATTTTTATTGAAGTATGTTTGGGCAGCTTGCTGTACACCATATGCTCCACTACCTAAATAATATGAATTTATATAGAATTCAAATATTTCTTCTTTTGAATAATTTCTTTCAATTTGGAAAATAGATGAATAAATATCTGTGAATTTTCTTTTTATTCCAGCAAAACCATGTGAAGCAGTAGAGGTTAATTGGTTTTTAGAAACTTGCATGGTAAGGGTTGAAGCACCACCAGCGTTTTGGCCTAAAACTTGCCCAAATGAAGCTTTTAAGAAACGTGGTAAATCAAAACCGTTATGTTGGAAAAATCTTGAGTCTTCGGTTGCAACTATGGCATTAACTAATTCTTCTGAAGTGTCTTTGTATTTGATTTTTTCACGCATTTCACTACCTAAGTGAGCAAAAGATTTTCCATCTGTATCATATAAAACGCTTGCCTCTTTAGTATATAATTTGTCTGGCTCGAATTTTGGAGTACTAATTGCAATATATATGAAAAATATAATTGCAACTAAAAGGAAAAATATAAAAATTGATAGTAGAACTAGTAAAGCAATTTTACCTTTTTTCTTTTTACTTGTATTTGTTTTTTTACTTCCATGTCTAGGTTTAACTTTAGCCATATTTTCACCACTTTCTATTTGATTATCTTTTGATTCAATAGATGAAACTCTAGGTTTTGTATCATCATTTTTTATTTTATTAAGGATATTTAGGATTTTATTCTTCATAACTACCTCCATCAAAATACAATTTATTTATTATTTCGATATAATCTACTCTTGGATTATACTTATCTTTAATTATATATCCATGTTTTTTAAAATATTCTAATGGAATTGATTTACGATCACTATTTTTTAAAAAATCTAACAACTTATGTATTTCTAATAAAAATGTATGATTTAATTTAGTAAAGCGAACTATTAAAAAACCAATTCCACCATGTTTGTAAATAGATTCAAGGTGTTTTATTTGATGTTTGTGAATATTATTTAGAGGGAAAGATGTTTTGCTTGTAGTTTCTTTTGCTTCAAAGTCTATATATTTTCCTTTATAGATTCCATTGTAATCAGTAGTTGAAGGCGTTCTAAAATAACCTTCTTTAATTACAGCTTCTAATCTAGAAGGGTAATCTACCTTAGCAATCGTTATCGGTGTGGGTTTTTTATGAATAACTGCAATATCGTTTTGTAAGTAATAGTTATTACTTGCTTCGATGTCGTTTTCTAATCCCATTCCGCGATTACTATGCGAATTATATTGTTTTATGTATTTTTTTGCCCCTATAGGATATTTCATATTTTAACACCATTATAATTATACTATAAATAGAAAGATTTGGCTATAAAATTTTGAAAATTAGGTAAGTTCTAATTTTAACTAGTTTTGTCGAATTGAATGTAATGTTTGTGGAAGGGTGTTAGAATAAAACTGGTGAGAATATGGATATAAATAAAATCAATAATTTGTTTGATGTAATGGTGGAGGATATTAAATATATTAAAAGAACTACTTATGGTAAATGTAAGTAGTTCTTTTTGTTATTTTTAGGAAAAATGTTTTGTTTTTTATATGCTTTGCATTTTTTTACATATTTTCACTTTAAAATAACTTGCAAAACCAGGGGGGGGGGGGGGTATAAAAAAAAAAAAAAAAAATATAAAATAAAAATTTTTTAAAAAATTTTGATAATTAGGTTTAAAGGGTTAATGGTAAACCAAAATGGAAAAAAAATAA
>CAOJZV010000021.1 GCA_948466255.1 uncultured Bacillota bacterium
TATAATAATAGGGATATTATGCACAGTATTACTATTAATGGTAGTAGGATATGCTGCCTTTCAAAGTGTTCTAAAAATAAACGGAACATCAAGCATTTCAAGTAATTGGGATGTAAAAATAACAGCTATAGAACAAACAGCAAGCTTAGGAGCAACCGATAAAGAATCTCCATCATATGATAATACAAAAGGACTATCAGCCACATTTAATACAAACTTAACAAGTCCAGGAGATTATGCAACATATAAGATAACAATAACAAATAATGGATCATTAGATGCCATATTAAAAAATATAACAATACCAGAAAATACAAACAACGATATAATCTTTTATTTAAATAAAGATCAAAGTAATACGGATATAGCAGGAGCATTAAAAGAAAATGATACTCTTACAAAATCAACAGAATCAAATAACGTAGGATATGTATATGTAACCGTATTATATAAAGACTATGCAAATCAGCAAACAGCAGGGACTAAAACAGCAAGTATGACAATATCATTTGATTTTGAACAAGCAACTGGAAGTGGTGGAACAATAATTGGACCTGCTGGAGATGATGAAACAGCGGCAGATAAATTAATAAATACAGCAGTAACCTCAGGTGATGGATTATATGCAGATGAGTATGAACCTGGAAGATATGTATATAAAGGAGCAAACCCAAATAACTATATAACATTTAATAATGAAACATGGAGAATAATATCAGTAGAAGTTGATGGATCACTAAAAATAATGAAAAAAGATAGTATAGGAGATAAGGTATGGGATACAACAGGTGGTACATCAAGTTCAAATAATTGGGCAAGGCCAGCAGATTTAAATACTTATTTAAATGAAGAATATTATAATGGCTTAAGTAGTGAAGCAAAAAGTTTAATTCAAACATATACATGGGGTATAGGTTCAGTAACCTCTGGTAACACCAATTTAGCAGGACAAATCACATCAGAAAAAGGAACAACATGGAGTGGGAAAATAGGATTAATGAGTGTAAGTGACTTTTTAAGAGCTAACCCCAATACAGAACAGTGTGGTAATTTAAGTTTAATTGATACAAATAAAGCAACATGCAAAACAACAAATTATTTAGTTCCAGCATCGGTAACTTTCTGGACTATTTCACTTCAAGCGGGGACTTCCGAGTACCGCGTGCACCGTGTGCCCAAGTATGGCAATGTGAGCAGCTCCGCCGCGAACAGCAATGGCGGCGTCTTGCCAGCCCTTTATCTAATCCCTAACATCACACTTGATGGAGAAGGAACAAGTGATATTCCATATACAATAATTTCATAACTAACATTTTACTAATAGCTTAATTAGCTATTAGTTTTTTTGTATATAAAAATTTAAACAACCAATAATATAAAAGGTGATATAATGAAAAAAATATTAATAACAGGTGCAAGAAGTGGAATAATAGGTGAAGTTATAAAAAGAATAAAAGAAGATTACTTTATTTATGTAACAGTTCATACAGAAAGTCAGTTAAAGAAAGTAAAAGAAAAATATAAAGATAATAAAAATATAAAGTGCTTTAAACTAGATATAACAAATAAAAAGGATATAGAAAAATTAAAAAAATTAGATATAGATATTTTTATCAGTAATGCCGCCATTTCAGAAAGTGGATCTATTTTAGAAATTAAAGTAGATAAAATTAGAAATAATTTCGAAACTAATGTTTTTTCTAATTTTGAAGTTATTCAAATAGTTTTAAAAAATATGATAAAAAAAGGAAAAGGTAAAATAATAATCATGGGCTCTTTAGCTGGTAAAATTCCTATGCCATTTGCCGGTTCTTATTCGGCTACTAAAGCAAGTATAATTAAATTAACTGAAGCCCTTAATCTAGAATTAAAATTATTAAAAGCAAAATTAGATATAGTATTAATTTTACCAGGACTTTATAATACAGGATTTAATAAATTAATGTTTGATAAAAAATATAATCAAGATATAGAATCTTATTTTAAAAATCATATAGAACTAATAAGAAAATCAGAAAATTTAATCTTAAAATTATTTGAAAAAAAGAAATTAAACAGTATAGTTAATAAAATAGTTAAAGCAATTAATACTGAAAACCCAAAATTCATTTATTCAGCCCCAATAACTCAAAACATATTTGCTAAAATCATTTCATTTTTCTACTAATTATGATAAAATAAAATTAGGGAAGGTGAGGTCATGAACACAGTAGACTGTAAAGAATTAAAAGCTGAAGGCTTAGAAGAATTAAAAAGAAATTTAGAAGATAAAAAAGTTAGTTTAAGAATTATTCAAGTAGAAGGCGATAGTGCTAGCGACGTATATGTTAGAAATAAAATGAAAGCTGGCTTAGAAGTGGGTTTAGATATTCAGCATATATTACTTAGTAATGATGTAACAAATGAACAAATTCTTAAAATAATTGATATATTAAATAGCGATGATAATATTAATGGTATTATGGTACAATTACCAATTCCAAAACATTTAGATGAAGATTTAATTATTAATTCAATTAATCCAGAAAAAGACGTAGATGGACTTACAACAACTAATTTAGGTAAAATTGTTTCAAAAGAAAAAGGATTAAGGCCATGTACAGCCGAAGGCGTTATGACTATTTTAGATAAATGTATTGGACTTAATAATTTAGAAGGTCAAAATATAACAATTATTGGTAGAAGTAAATTAGTTGGTCTTCCATTATTCCATATGTTACTAGAATATAATGCAACTCCAACAATATGTCATACAAGAACAAAAAATTTAAAAGATTATACAAGGAACGCTGATATTATAGTAACCGCTGCAGGATCAGAATATAAATTTATAAATGAAGATATGATAAAAGAAGGTGCAATTATAATTGATGTTAGTACAGTTAGAGGCAATAATGGTAAACTTCATGGAGATGTATTTTATGATGAAGTGATAGAAAAAGCATCATATGTTACACCAGTACCAGGTGGAGTAGGACAATTAACAGTTTTAGAACTTATGAAAAACACATATAAAGCTTATGAACTACAAAATAGTAAAAAAAAGAAACCAGAAAAAACATACATAAAGAAGATTAGTAAATAAACTAATCTTTTTATTTATTTTACAAAAAAAATACATAACTTTCATTAAAACACATAAATTAAAAATGAAAATACGAAAAAAGTATTGTAAAATTTTAGGAAATTTGATACAATTAATACGTTGTCAAATGGCGAGGTGGCACAACTGGCTAGCGCAATCGGTTCATACCCGGTAGGTTGTGAGTTCGAGTCTCACCCTCGCTACCATATTGAATATAACTAGATAGAAATATCTAGTTTTAATTTGACTTGAATAATAACTCATGATATAATAACGCACATATTTTGAGGTGAAGTTATGGAATTTAATAGTAGTAGTGAATTTAACCAAGATTTTTTAGGGAAAGGGCTATATGGTAAAGTTTATCATTATGGTGATAAAGCAATTAAACAATATCATATAGTACTTTACAAATACGACCTTAAAAATCCTTGTTTAAAATTAAATAAGAAAAAGTTCAAATTAATGAAAGCGAGAGCTAGTAAAATTAAAAATACACCTTTAATAGAAGACTTACTTTATATAAATGGTGAATTTTCAGGCGTAGTTTATCCTTATATTGAAGGTGAAAATCTAGGGACAATATTAGATGAATTAACTATAGAAGAAAAACAATATTTAAGTAAACAAATAATTAGAAATGCAAAAGAATTAACAGATAATCAAATTTATCCGAAAGACTATAAATTATCTAATATTTTAAAGGGTAGAAACGGAAATATCCAAATATTGGATACTGATGATGTTAATACTAAGGTTACCTTATTTCAAAATTCAATACATCTTTCATCAAGCCTAAAAAGTTTAAGAAGAGTATTGATAGATTTATTAGAAGATAGCGATTACTTTCATAATACAAAAAATAAGGATCTACAAAAATATGATGAAACAGCAGAAATAATGAAAGAAACATTCATCACTTATGAAAGTTTAACTGAATATGTAGACAAAAAAACCGCAAGTTTCAATACCGTTTTTGTAAATATAGAAGGGGCAGAAACAAAAGAAGAATTAAATGTAAATAAAATTGACCTCATCACAAAATTTGCAAATTGTAATGTAATTTTAGTATCAAAGGATTTTAAACAAACTCTTTTACAAGAATTATTAGAGGAAAATATCGCTATATATGATTATTTAGAATTAAAAGAAAGCGATTTAGATAGCGCTATAGAAGCCTATTTAACAAAACATAACATTGAAAGATATTCATTACTTGATAAAGATGAATTAGAAGATGAATATACAGTTGGAAATGCAATACATCACTTAAATGGCAAACCAAAAGTAAAAGATTTCAAACGCTGTGAAAGATTTAGTATTGTAAAAGAAATAATTTAATGGTAAAATTATAATGTCTTAAAAAAGACATTATATATGGCCTGTTGGTGAAGTGGCTTAACACATCGCCCTCTCAAGGCGACATTCACGGATTCGAATTCCGTACAGGCTACCATTGAAATTAAAAGTCATTATTTAATGGCTTTTTTCGTATAAAAAATAAGAAAACAAGAAATAATAAAAAAAGAAAGGAATGAAAATATGGACGAGAATTTAGAATTACTAGAATATATTTACCAAACTGCAGATATGGGAGTAAAATCACTAACAGACTTACTTAATGATATTAAAGATAAAGACAATAAAATAAAATCAATAGTAAGTAACGAATTAAAAGGCTATGAAAAATATTTAAAAGAATGTAAAGTATTATTAAAAAAACACGATACTAAACCACAGTCTAAAGGAATAATGGCTGATATAATGTCTAAAATGGGTATAAAAAAAGAAGTAAAAAAAGATAATAGTGATGCCGCCATAGCTGATATGTTAATTCAGGGTTTTACAATGGGAAATTTAGAAATGCAAAAACGCATTGATAATTTTCAAGGTAAAGCTGATAAAAAAATTATTAATTTAGCCAACGAACTATTAAAATTTGGTAAAACTGAAATTGATAACTTAAAATCATATCTATAAAATTAATTCAAGTCTGAATTAATTTTTTCTTTTCTCTAAAAAAGTGTTATAATAACTAATCAAGAAATGAGGAACTCCTATGCAAAAAAACATTATGTTCACAACTTTAAACAAAGAAGAAAAACAAGAACTTTTAAAGTATTTAAAAACTTACAAATTAGAATTTCGTGAAAATTTAGGCCTAAACAAAAAAATAAAGTTCGGGATAGAAATTGAAGCTGAAGGCGAAGAATTAAAAAAATTATTAACAAACCCCTCATATAGAAAAGGAAATTTGAACATTGAACTTTTATCACATTATAAAGACTATTTTAAAGAGGTTGGATTAAATTCATATGATTATGAAAAATGTCCATGGATCTTAAAAACAGATGATAGTGTAAAAGAAGGAGCCGAAATCCATTCACCAATTTTAAGTGATACTAAAGAAAACTGGGAAAATTTAAAAAGAATATGTGAGTTTTTAAAATCAATAAATGCAGTTTCTACAGACAAAACCTCTACACATATTCATTTTAACGGTCAATCTTATTTAAAAGATGCACATGATTTAGATAGTTTAATAAAACTTTATTCTGTTTATGAAAATGTTTTATATTTATTTGGCACAGGAGAATTTATAAATTTTCGTAGTAATATATACAAATATGCTACACCAGTTGCAAATGATTTTCAAAATACATTTCAAGGAATGACTTTTCGTACTCTAGATTATAAAAAAATATTAAATTTAGTAGATTATGCATATTATAGGGGGCTTCGTTTAATTAATTTAAACTATGAAGAAGGCGGTAAAGACACCTTTGAATTTAGATTTGCTAATGGAACATTAAGCCCAGTTATTATTCAGAATTTAATAAATGCTGAAGCTAAATTATGTAGTTGTGCGGTAAACACAAACTTTGACGAAGAATTAATTAAAAGAAAATTTAACTTTTTAAGATTTTCTAGAACAAATAGGGAAATATTAAAAAAATATTTAGAAACACCATTAGATGACATATTAGAATTTGTTGATTTAATATTTGATAATGCACTTGATAAATTATATTTCATAAGACAGTGTATTAAAGAGCCAATTACAGATGAGAAAAGAGGATTGCAAAAAGCGAAAAAATTCTATTAAAAAACCTTTAGATTTTTCATTCTAAAGGTTTTTATAATTGCTCAATCTCCATAGTTTCAATAGGCTCACCAGTTGGATTCATTTCAATGTTAGTAATTTGTTCAGAAGTGGTAGTTTCTATGTTTTTAAAATCTCTTTTAACATCTTGTTCAATTACAGCTTTTTTAGAATTAGAAATAGCTGCTCTAAGGAACATATTATTACTAATTTTATCATCATCGTCTAACGCAATTAATTTAATAACTTCACCAAAAGTAGTTTTACCCTCAATTACTTTGTTTAAACCATCTTGAAGTAGAGTAGTAACATTAGAACCATAAACCATATCTCTTAATTCTTCTTTTGAAACATTTTCAGCTAAAGCATCACGAATTTGTTGATTAATTAATAAAACTTCTTGAATTGCAATACGACCAGAATATCCATTATGACAATGTTCACAACCTTCAGCCTCATAAATTTCATTTACTTCTTTACCTAATGCAGCTTTAAAAATTTCTTTTTCATAGTCAGTAGTTGCTCTTTTTTCCATACAATGTGGGCATAATCTTCTAGCTAATTTTTGAGAAACAATACCTTCCAAAGCTGAAGCCAACAAGTATTTTGGAACTTCCATATCAATTAAACGTTCAATAGTATTTAAGGAATTATTAGTGTGAACAGTAGAAAGTACTAAATGTCCAGTAATTGAAGCTCTAACAGCTATTTTTGCAGTTTCGTTATCACGAATTTCTCCAATCATGATAATGTTAGGGTCCTGACGTAAAATTGAACGAAGTGCAGAAGCGAATGTAAGACCGATTTGACTATTAACTTGGACTTGGTTAATTCCCTTAATATCCATTTCAATAGGATCTTCTACAGTAATAATGTTAGTAGTTGATTTATTTAAATATTGTAAAATAGAATAAACCGTAGTAGATTTACCAGTACCAGTAGCTCCAGTAACTAAAATAATTCCATTAGGAACAGAAATCATTTCTAATAATTTTTTATAATTATCCTCACTAAAGCCTAATTCTTCAAGACCTTCTAAACTCATAGAATAATCTAAAATACGAATAACTATTTTTTCTCCATTAATAACAGGTAAAGAAGATACACGAAGGTCAAGTTCAATACCCTCTAAAGTAGTTTTAATAGCTCCATCTTGAGGTCTACGTGTTTCGGTAATATTCATTTTAGAAATTGTTTTAACACGAGTAATTAAATAATCTTTAATATTATTTGGAACTTCAGCATAATCTAATAAATCACCGTCAATACGAATACGTATAAGCATATAATCCATATGTGGATCAAAGTGAATATCTGATGCGCCTCTTTTAGCCGCATCTACTAATATTTCATTAACAACATCAACAATAGGCGTGTTGGTAAAATCAAATTTTTTTAACATTTTTGTCACTCCTTTTTATTTTTCTTTTATTAGGGACTAGCATTTATCCTAGATATATTATATAATGTATTTAAAATAAATACAATATAAAAAGGAGCATAAATATGAAAAAATTAAATAATAAAGGATTTTTATTGGTTGAAACTATTGTAGTTGCAACTTTTACCTTAACAGTATTAATCGCATTGTTTTTACAATTTAAAAATTTATTAGTAAGTTATAATAGCAGCTATAACTATAACACAGTTGAAGGTATTTATAATCTAAAATCAGTAAAAAATTACATAATGCAATATCAAAATAGTGAAAATCCATTAAACAAACAATTAAAAGATAAAAATTATTTAGTTTTATATAATGGAAGTTGTTCAAGTACATTGTATTTAGAAGGTCTTACATATTGTGATGATTTAATGGAAGCAGGAAGTTTTAAAACTGTTTTATTTGCTAATTCAGATCCAACACAATTAAAAGAGTATTTAAAAAACAATGAGGATACAAATATATCAGAAGAAATGAAAAATCTAATTAAAAGATTAGATAAAGTAGAACATCAAAATAGATTAATTGCGGAATATAAAGACGGTACACTTGCAACTATTGTCTTTGGTGTTAATAATCTTTAAAAAATAGAAAGGGGTTAAATCATGAAATTAAATAATAAAGGATTTACCGTTGTTGAACTTTTAGCTTCTTTTGTTTTAACAATGATAATTGTTGTATTCTTATTTGAAATTGTATTAGAACTCAAAAATGTTTATATAAATGAAACAGTAAGAACTGAAGTTATAAATAAAAATGCTGTAGTCGCCAGTTCAATAAATAATGTATTCGAAAATCAATATTTTAAGGGAATTAATTGTTCATCTGAAACAAGTTGTAAAGTGCCAATATCTAATAACGTTGAAGGTGCTGCCACCTTATATAATATTCCAATAAATGTAGATAAAGACACTAAAACAGTAACAATAGACAAACAAAAAATAGTTTATCCAGAAAAAACGCAACTTACTAATGTTAAATTATCTGTAAATCCAAGTGAAGACAATAATATTTTTAAGATTTCTTACGATATAGAAAGTACAGATTTAAATAAACCAATAAAATTTAATTTAATTTATTCATATAAGGGTTAAAATATATCAATCCATATATTAAAAAGTAAATATACCATTAATCCCGAAATAATACTATGCATGACTCTTGATAAAAGAAAAGGGAAATATTTTATTTTAGTATCACTTATAATACCAACAATTTGCATATGAACACTTAAACCACCAAAAGATAAAATCATAACTGATAAGATACATTTGAGTTTAAGAGGAATTGATTCTAAACTTATATACTTAAGACCTTGAGTCATTTCAATAGAACCATTTAATACACTTTGCATCACACTATTTAAACTAATATTATTATCAAGTATAGTGGTTATAACTAGGCACATAGTCATAACCCCTAAAATAAGCAAAAGAGTATTAATACTGTGTAGTAAAGAATTAGTAATAAGTTCACCAAAACTTTCTTTATTACTAATTCTTTTTTTATGAGCTGCATTTACCGCATATTTAAAACTAACTTTTTCATTTTCTTTTTTACTAGGGTGATAATTTCTTAAAAAAAGACCAATAATAATATTCCCAAAATAGTGACATAATAAAATTAAAAGACCAACTTCTTTATTATTTAAAAATAATAGACCAACAGTACCTAAAATAAATAAAGGATTGGCAAAACAAGTAAAACAAAGAATCTTAGTAGCCTCATTTTCATCCAAGTCGTTATTCAAATAAAGTTCTCTAGTATACTTGGCATTAGCTGGATTTCCTGATATAATGCTCATAACAAGAACAAAAGCTGCAGAGCTTTTTATTTTAAAAAGTTTATTCATAAAAGGTTTAAGTAAATTACCAATAAATTCAGTCATTCCATACTTAACCATAATTTCTGATAAGACAAAAAAGGGAAACAAAGAAGGGAAAATATTATTCTTCCATATTTGCAAAGAAAAAGAAACAGAATTTAAAATTGATTTAGATTCAGTAAGTATCTCTATGCATATAAAAATTAAAATAAAAATAATTATAATTGTTACCCATTTTTTCATAAAGCTCACCTTGTTTGTATATTCTATTAAAGTAGAAAGGATTTAATATGATTAGTAAAGTATATGAAAAAACAAAAGATTACATTAAAGAAAACTATAAAGCCTTATTAATTCTGTTTATAGCCATTCTTTTAGTAACAGTAAAATTACCATATTACATTTCAGCACCAGGCGGAATAATAAATACTAAAGAAAAAGTAGACATTACATCAGAATTAAAAATGGAAGGGTCACTTAATATGGCCTATGTTTCCGAAATTCAGGGGACAGTCCCACTTTTAATATATGGACTAATAAATCCTAATTGGGATATCGAAAAAGAAGAAGAAGTAACAGTGGGGAGCGAAACTATAGAAAACGAAATGTATAGAAACAAAATGCTTTTAGAAGAAGCCAACGACTTAGCAATATTAGTAGCTTATGATAATTCTGATATTCCATATAAAATAGAAAATAATAAAGTATATGTTACTTATATTGATGATTTAGCCAAAACAAATTTAAAAGTAGGCGATGAAATAATAAAAGTAGATGGAAAAACTATAAATGAAAAAGCCGATTTATATAAATTTATAGAAAATAAAAAACCAAATGATAAAGTAAAATTCACAGTTATTAGAGATGGAAAAGAAAAAGACGCCAAAGCAACTTTAATCGATGTTAATAAAGAAGCAAAAGTAGGGGTAATTATTACTGAAACTGTCGATATAAAATCAGATTATAATGTTGATTTAAAATTCAAAGGTACAGAGTCAGGATCATCAGGAGGCCTAATGATGACTTTAACAATTTATAGTTATTTAAATAATATTGATCTAACACATGGTAAAAAGATAGTTGGAACTGGAACTATTGATAGAAACGGCAATGTTGGTGAAATTAGCGGAATTAAATATAAATTAATGGGAGCCGTTAAAGAAAAAGCCGATATATTCTTAGTCCCACAAGGAGAAAATTATATAGAAGCTAGAAATTTAAAAAATGAAAAAGGCTATGACATTGATATAGTCCCAGTAGAAACATTTAAAGAAGCCTTAAAATATTTAAAAGAACTTTAAACTACCACAGTAAGGTAGTTTTTGTTATAATACTTTTTAAAATTTATTAACAAAAATATACACAATTAATTGATTTTTGTGAATAATTTTGTTAAACTTATATTTGGTGATAAAAATGCTATATTTTAGAAAAGAATTAGATAAAAATAAATATTCTACTTATCAAATCAATAAAGCGATTGAAAATAAAGAGCTATTTAAAGTAAGTAACGGGTTATATTCAGATGTAGAATTTGTGAATCCATTAGAAATAATATTAAAAAAATATCCTAATGCTGTTTTTACATCTGATAGTGCATATTATTACTATGATTTAACCGATGTTATACCTGATTATTTTTATTTAGCGACAAAAAGATCAGATAGTAGAATTAATGATAAAAACATTAAACAAGTATTTATTCCAAATGATTTATTTGATTTTGGTAAAACAAAAATTGAAGTAGAAAATGTTAAAATTAATATTTATGATGAAGAAAGAATGTTAGTAGAATTAATTAGAAAAAAGAATTTAATCCCATTTGATTACTATAAAGAAATAATTACTAATTATAGAAAGAAAGCTGATAAGCTTGATATTTATAAGATTCAAGAATATATCTCATGTTATAAAAATGAATCATCATTATATGATACTTTAATGCGCGAGGTATTTTAATGAATTTAGAAGAATTAAGGAGAAAATATCTTGATAATGGTTTTTCACTTGCTAATGCTGCTGCCAAAATATGCCAAGATATTATCTTAAATAAAATATCAAAAAGTAAGATGAATAAAAATGTAACAATTAAGGGCGGAGTTGTTATGTATGGATTATCCAATGATAAAAGACGAGCAACAAGAGATCTAGATTTAGATTTTATAAAATATTCACTTGATGATGAATCAATTAAGACCTTTATAGATACATTAAATTTGGTAAATGATGGTATTAAAATTTATATAGATGGAGATATACAAGAATTACACCATCAAGATTATAATGGAAAAAGAGTCAATGTTATATTAAAAGACAAAAGTGATTTCAGTGTCTCTGCTAAATTAGATATAGGTGTTCACAAAAATCTTGATATAAAACAAGATGAGTATTGTTTTAATTTAGAGGCAATTAACGAAAGTGCGACACTCATTATTAATTCAAAAGAACAAATTATTTGTGAAAAATTAAAGTCGCTATTAAGATTTGGTATTAGAACTACGAGATATAGAGATATATTTGATATTCACTATTTAATAAACAAAACAAATATAAACAAAGATGACTTAATAAATATAATAGATACACTGATAATTAAGGATACAACGATGAGAGAAAATAGTATTCACGATATAATAAAAAATCTTAATATTACACTTAATAATAGAATTTTTAAACAAAGTTTATCAGACGCAAAAAATAATTGGCTTAATATTCCAAGCGAAGACGTAATTAATAATGTTATTGATTACTTTAAATCTGTGGAAAAAGTTTCTATATAATTTAAGTGTGGCTCAATTTATATTCATAGAATAAGTAGTCAGTAAAAAAACAATATTTCTATTGGCTATGTTACAATAAGGTATCATTAAAAAATGTCCTGACTCATTAACAATTATAGAAAAAACATAAAACAGAAGAAAAACTAATTAACGCCATAAAAGAAACTTTAAATAGTGATGGAGTTAAATAAAACGCATAACGAAAAAGGCTATGACATTGATATAGTCCCAGTAGAAACATTTAAAGAAGCCTTAAAATATTTAAAAGAACTTTAAACTACCACAGTAAGGTAGTTTTTGTTATAATATAAATAAAGGAGAATTTTATGTATTATATAACAGGGGATACTCATGGATTGTTTCAAAGAATAAAGGATTATTCATATAATAATGCAACTACAAAAGAAGATGTTTTAATTATTTTAGGTGATGCCGGAATTAATTATTATGGAGAAAAAGACAAAGAATTAAAAAAACAATTATTTAATATGCCCATAACGTTATTTTGTATTCATGGAAATCATGAAAAAAGACCAGAAACAATAAAAACATATAAAGAAAAAACAATGTTTAATGGGAGCATATATTATGAAGAAGAATATCCTAACATTTTATTCGCCAAAGACGGAGAAATATATACCTTAGGTGGTTATCAGGTTTTAGTTATTGGCGGAGCTTATAGTATTGATAAAACGTATAGAATACTACATGGTGAACCTTGGTTTAAAGACGAGCAGCCTAGTAAAGAAGTGCAAGAGCAAATATTAGATAAAATTAAAAATCAAAAACCTAAAATAGATATTGTTTTATCTCATACATGTCCATATAAATATATACCTAAAGAAGCTCTAATTAAAGGAATAAATCAAGCATTAGTAGATCAAAGTACAGAATTTTTTTTAGACACATTAGAAGAACTAATAGATTATCAAAAATGGTATTGTGGACATTTCCACATTATAAAAGAAATAGATAAAGTAGAATTCATGTATTATAAAGTAAAAAAACTAGGCACAAAATAATTAAATAAACAATATAATAAAACTGATGGATATTTCATCAGTTTTTATTGTTCTTTATAAATAATTTTGTTATAATAAATGATAGAATAGAGGGGATAAAATGACAAAGGAAATTACTACTGAAGAAGTAAATCTTTTAGATAAATATTTTAGAGCGGCAAATTACTTATCGGCTTGTCAGTTATACTTACTTGATAACCCATTATTAAAAAAACCATTAAGTAAGAAACACATCAAGAAAAAAATAGTTGGTCATTGGGGAACAGTTCCAGCTCAAAACTTTATATATACACATTTAAATAGAATAATAAAAAAATATGATTTAGATATAATTTATGTTTCAGGTCCTGGACATGGTGGGAATTTCTTAACATCTAATACTTACTTAGAAGGATCTTATAGTGAAAAATATCCTAATGTAAGTCAGGATGAAGAAGGAATGCAAAAACTATTTAAACAATTTTCATTTCCTGGAGGAATTTCTAGTCATGCTGCCCCAGAAAATCCTGGGAGTATCCATGAAGGCGGAGAATTAGGTTATTCACTCGCACATTCTTTCGGAGCTGTACTTGATAATCCAAACTTAATAGTTGCTTGTGTAGTAGGTGATGGAGAAGCTGAAACAGGGCCACTTGCCACCTCATGGCATGGTAATAAATTTTTAAACCCTAAAACTGATGGGGCAGTTTTGCCAATATTAAATTTAAATGGTTACAAAATAAGTAACCCCACAGTTTTTTCAAGAATGGATAATAAAGAATTAGGCAGCTATTTTTACGCTTTAGGTTATAAACCATATTTAGTTGAAGGTGATAATCCAAAAGAAATGCATGCTTTAATGGCAAGAACAATGGATATGGTTATTAAAAATATAAAAAGTATTCAAACTAAAGCTAGAAATAATGAAAAAATAGAAAAAATACAGTGGCCAATGATAATCCTAAAAACTCCAAAAGGTTGGACTGGGCCAAAAGAAGTAGATGGAAGTAAAATAGAAGGTACATTTAAAGCCCATCAAGTTCCAATCTCAATGGAAAAAGAAACACATTTAGAGCAGTTAGAAAAATGGCTAAAAAGTTATAGGCCAAAAGAACTATTTAATAATGATGGATCATTAAAAGAAGAAATAAAAGAAATAATACCAAAAGGAAATAAAAGAATGGGCGCAAGTCCATATACCAATGGTGGACTATTACTTAAGGATTTAATCCTACCAGATTTTAAAGATTATGCCGTAAAAGTAGATAAACCCGGAGAAACTAAAACAAGCGATATGTTAGAACTTAGCGGATATATTAGAGACATAATCAAAGAAAATCCATCTAACTTTAGAACGTTTAGTCCTGATGAAGCAATGTCAAATCGTTTATACAAAATGTTTGAAATAACAAACAGAGATTGGCAAAGTGAAATCAAAAAAGAAGATGAATACTTAAGCCCAGAAGGTCGTATAATGGATTCATACCTTTCTGAGCATATGTGCGAAGGTTTATTAGAGGGGTATTTATTAACTGGTAGACATGGCTTTTTTACAAGTTATGAGGCATTTATAAGAATAGTAGACTCAATGGTTGCCCAGCATGCTAAATGGTTAAAAGTGTGTAATCAAATTTCGTGGAGAAGAGATATAGCCTCATTAAATTTGCTTTTAACATCAAACGTTTGGCAACAAGACCACAATGGATTTACTCATCAAGACCCAGGTTTCTTAGATCATATTGCCAATAAAAAAGCTGATGTTGTAAGAATGTATTTACCACCAGATGCTAACTGTTTACTTTCATGCTTTGATCATTGTATAAAGAGTAGAAACTATGTAAACGTAATAGTTGCTTCAAAACATCCAAGCTATCAGTGGTTAAATATGCAGGAAGCTATAAAGCATTGTACAAAAGGTATAGGTATTTGGGACTTTGCTAGTAACGATCAAGATAGTGATCCAGATATAATTATGGCATGCTGCGGTGACACCCCAACCTTAGAAACAATCGCAGCTATTAAGGTTTTAAATAAAGAATTACCACACATCAAAATAAGATGTATAAATATAGTCGATTTAATGAAATTAGAATCGCCATCTAAACATCCACATGCCTTATCAGATGAGGAATACGATTTATTATTTACTAAAGATAAACCAATAATATTTAATTATCATGGATATCCAACACTAATCCATGAACTTACATATTTAAGAAACAATAGAAATATTTCAGTTCATGGATATATAGAAGAAGGTACAATAACAACGCCATTTGATATGAGAGTACAAAATGAAATTGATCGCTATCACTTAGTAGAAGATGTTATAAAACATTTACCAAATCAAGGTAGTAAAGAAATATATCTAATGGAAAAAATGAAAAACCAAATAATTAAACATAATAACTATATTAGAGAAAATGGCGAAGACATGCCAGAAATTAAAAATTGGAAATGGGAAAAATAATCCATTTTCTTTTTTTTGTTAATAATTTGTAAACATGTTAATTAAAAGTAGTAATTATTTTAAAAATAAGGTATAATAAAAATATAAATTAGAAAGTAGGGAAAAAATGAATCAAACTCAAAAGAAATATGTAATATTAGGAAG
>CAOJZV010000022.1 GCA_948466255.1 uncultured Bacillota bacterium
AGCATATCCTACTACCATTAATAGTAATACTGTGCATAATATCCCTATTATTATATTTCTCTTTTTTGTTCCGTTCATTTATTTCCCTACTTTCTATTTTAATTATAAATGTTTTTTATGTTTTTGGCAATGAAAATATTTAACACTTTACACTATATATATAAAAAGCCCCTTGTGGGGCTATATTTTACATCATATCTTCTAACGCTTCATTTGCTTTTTCTTTTGTTTGTTTAAAAGCTTTTGTCATGGCATTTTTTACTGGCTCTTTATACTTCTGATAAGCTAGTGTTGCCATTCCACCTATAGCCATTAGTGCTACATTTTTTACATTATTCAATTTATCACCTACTTGCTAGAAAAATGATGGTATGAATTAACATACATTATTATAATTCCATTATTTACTAAATTTATTCATTATTTTTTCTAAAAGTTTTGAATTTCTTATATATTCGTTATTGTTATATACACTATCTGTAAATGGTTTTACTTCGCCAATTAAAATTAATTTTTTCTTAGCTCTAGTGATTCCAGTATAAATAAGTTTTCGATAAAGCATTCTTCTATATGATGATGAAACTGGCATAATTACCATTTCAAATTCACTACCTTGACTTTTATGAATACTTATTATAAATCCATGTTTTATTTTTCCAAAATCTTTTGGTGTATATTTAACTACATTTCCATCGAAGTCAACATATATTTCATTTTTCCCACTTTTACTAGTATTCCCATATTTTATATATTTTATGGTACCAATATCTCCATTATAAATATTATCATCTGGCATATTAACTAATTGAAGAATTTTATCGTTTTCTCTAAATATAACATCTCCTGAGGTTATTTCTCTTTTGTTTATGTCTTTTGGATTAAATACATTTTGTAATTCTTTATTTAATAAATCAATTCCATTTTCTCCTTTATACATTGGGGCAAGTAATTGAACTCTTTTATAGTCATATCCTTTATCTATTATTTGTTTGCATAAATTTGTTAGATTTTTTTTAATTGATGGTGATGTACATTTTAAAAATGTATAATCACTTTTTGTTTCTAAGAAACTTTCACTAAGCTCACCTTCTTTTATTTCGTGAGCTAAGGTTGTAATATATGAGTTTTCATCTTGTCTATATAAATGATCAAGATGAACTGTATCAATTACTTCGCTTTCAATTAAATCTTTTAATACTTGTCCTGGCCCAACGCTTGGAAGCTGATTATAATCTCCTACTAGTATTAACTGGATATTGCTTTTTAAACCTTTAAATAAACTATCAAATAAGGATATATCTATCATACTTACTTCATCAATAATAATTAGGTTATTATCGGCTTTATTAAATTCGTTGATCATAAATTCATTTGTATCTTTGTTCCATTTTAAAAATCTATGTATTGTTGATGCTGGTAGTAAGGTTGATTCACTCATTCGTTTGCTTGCTCTTCCAGTTGGAGCAAGTAAAGCTAAGTTTTTGATTAATTCATCATAATCTAATTTATTTATTTTTGCATAGATTTCAGTTATAGCTTTTATTATTGTTGTTTTTCCTGTTCCAGGTCCACCCGTAATTATTAGAATATTATTTTCTAAAGCTTTAGTTATAGCTTCTTTTTGTTTATCATTATAACTTATATCATACTGTTTTTCTAATTCATTTATTTTTTCTTCTAAATTAGGTATTTTTTTATTTTCTTTGTTTACTAAATTATATATTTTGTCTGCTACATTAACTTCAGCTTTGTAAATGTCTATTAAATAGTAAGCTTCATCTTCTATTACGATTTTTCCTTCTTTTTCTAATTCTTCAAAATATGGTTCAAACCTTTCTGAATCTATTACTATTCCAAGATTTCTAGTTACAGCATTTGTTATTGTTTCTTTGGTTAAGTAAACATCGCCATTTTGAAAAACTAAAATATTCATTGTATATATTATTAAGGCTTTTACTCTTCTTTCATCATTTAATTCTATTCCTTTTTGTTTAGCAATCACATCCACTTTTAAAAATGATATATCGCTAATATCATCTATTATTTTATAAATGTTTTTATCTATAACATCTAAAGTATAATTTTTATACTGGTTATATATTGATAAAGAATCTTTCATTGAAAAACCAAGTTCAGTTAGTTTAACGATTGTTTGATGACTCTCTTCGTATTTAGATAAAACTGAAGCGATTCTATTTGCTTTTTTTTGTGTTAGTTTTGGGACTAAATTTAGGCAAGATGGATTTTTTAATATTTCATCTAAGGCATTATCCCCTAATGTCTCTACTATTTGTTTAGCTATGTTTTCACCAATACCAGGAAATAAATCACTCGATAAAAATTCTATTATTCCTTCTTTATCTGTTGGTTTTACTCTTTCATATTCTGAAACTTGAAATTGAGTTCCATATCTTGGATGATTTACTTCTTCACCATAAAAAATATAAGTGTCATCTTCATTTAATTCGTGAAAATAACCAGTAAAGGTGATGGTTTTATTTATGTGTCCTTCTAATTCTTTACTATTTGTTTCGCGTACTTTAAAAAGTCCGATAACGTAACCTTTATCGGAACTATAAATACTTTTGCGATAATTTCCCTTTATATATAATTTCATAGTATCACCTTATTTAATTATAACAAAAAAAAGGTCTATTTACTAGTACCTTTTCAAACGTTTGTTTTATCTTGTACGTCCATCCTTTTGAGTATATGACTGAGCTATATCATTGGCATCCATACCATTATATTTTCCTATTTCTGTTCCTGATGAATTAACAAATGTTGCGCTTCCATTATTTTTGATGTTAAGATCATAATCGTTAAATATTTCATTTGGTAAATCTATTTCACTGGCTGTTTGGGTAGCATAATTAAATGAATTGGTTTTAGCAGTAGCACATTTTGCTACACCAGCTGCTGCAGAAAATGCAAGTGCAGCCGCAACTACTGTTTTTAAAATTGCAACTTTATGTTTACCAACAAATCCAACTAATCCAGCAAAACTACCTTTTATTTTCATGCGATTTATTTTTGGGTCATTCATTATTTGTTCATTAACATAATTAAAATGTTTTTCCTCGTAATATCTTTTTGTTGGTGTTTTTTCTTTTACTGGCTTGCTAAACTGAATATTCCCTTCATCTTTATTGTGCCTTGTATAATCAGGACCTAAATTATATCTTCTTGTTGGCTCTTTTGTACCTTCTATATTCATATCATCACCTTCTATGATAACATTTTATCATTTATTACAGTTACTTGTCAATTGTTTACACATATACAAATTTCACTTATTAAATGAGGATAATCTATTTTGTTTGTTTTGACTTTTATTGTTTTTCCAAGAAGTTCTTCTTTTCCCTTTGTTTTTATTAATAAATAGTTTTCTGTATGTCCAATTAAGTAACCATCTTTATAAACTTCTGGAATGAATTCTATTTCTTTGTTCAGATGTTTATTCATGTATTTTATTTCTAATTCTTTTGAAAGTTTTAATAATTCTTTTACTCTTTCTTTTTTTATTTCTCCATGAACTTGGTTTTTCATTTCAGCCGCCTTAGTTCCTTCTCTTTTTGAATAAGGGAAAACATGGATTTTAGTAAAGCCTATTTCTTTAATGGTTTCTACAGTTTGATTAAATAGTTCATCTGTTTCACCTGGAAATCCAACTATAACATCAGTGGTTACTGACATGTTTGGCCTAATTTTTCTTATTTCTTTTATTTTGTTTTTAAAATATTCTATATCATATTTACGATTCATTTGTTTTAATATTTCATCACTCCCGGCTTGCAGAGGAATGTGCATATGGTTTGTTAGTTTCTTATTATTTTTAATGACTTTTAATACCTTATCATTTATTTCTGTAGCTTCTATAGAAGATATTCTTAATCTTTCTAGTCCTTCTATTTTAGTTAAATCATTTAATAAATCAGCTAGGTCATAATTACCATCATGATAATTTCCCGTATGAATTCCGGTAAGAACTATTTCTTTATGACCGTTTTTAACTAAGGCTTTAGCTTCATCTACAATTATTTCTTTCTTTTTACTTCTAACATGACCTCTAACATATGGAATTATACAGTAAGCACAATAATTATCACATCCATCTTGCACTTTTATATAGGCTCTTGTTAAATCAAAATTATTAAGACGCATATCTTCAAATTCCATTTCATTAATGTCATAAAATTTTTCTATTTTTTTATTTTGATATTCTTTTATATATTCAATGATTTTACTTTTATCTTTATTGCCTAAAGCAATATCAATGTCTAAGTCTTCTAGATTTTCTTTTTTATTTTGAATCATACACCCAACAGCTATAATAAGAGCATTAGGATTATTTTTTCTTACATTTCTAATTAATTTTCTTGATTTACTATCAGCTTGATTTGTAACTGTACATGTATTTATTATACAAATATCAGGATTATCTGATTTTTGATAACCATTATTTTCAAGTAAGTCTTTCATTACTTCGCTTTCATATTCATTAACTTTACAGCCTAAAGTATATATTTTATATTTCATATTACACCTTCCAAAAAATAAGCCACATGGCTTATAAATTTCTTCTAAATTCTTTTAGGGAATTTAAAAAATCCCTATTATTTTCTTTATCAAAATTTGATTCAACCTCATTGTAAGCGTGCTTAACAATTTGTTTTTCTGGTTTTCTATATTCTACTTTTTGCATTGTTTCTTTATTTTGTATTCCAAATATAGGCGAAATGATTTCTGAATTTTTGAATTTTTTTGGTTCTTCATCTATAGAAATTTCTAGTTTTGGTTTTTCTTCTGGTTTTTTTTCAGCTATTGCATTTTCTAATTTAGTTTTTTCTTTTGGTTCTTCTTTTATAATATTATTTATAGGTTCTATTTCTTTTTCGGCTGCCTGTCTCATAAGCTCCTGATAACTTATAATAGCATTTTCTTCTTGCTGTCTTTCAAATTCATCTATTTCAGTTTGTCTTGGACTTTTAGTTTCTAAATCAGCGCTCATTTGATTGAATACTCTTTCTAATTCTGATTTTGCCTTTTGTTGTTCCTCTGTTAAAGGAGCTTTCGGTCTTTCTTTCACTTCTTCTTCTTCAAAAAATATATTTCTTATTTTAACATTTTTATTAGCAATATAAAAGATAACGATTCCTAAGATAATTACTGTTGTTGTCGCTAAAGCAATGATGATAAGATCCTTATCTGCTATTTCCAATAAAATATTCATATTTCTCACTCCCAATTACTACTTTCCTTTTTAAGAATATATATATAGTTTATCATAACTACACCTAGTTTTCAAAGGTTTTTGTCAAAATTTATCGAATACTTTAACTAGTTATTATCCAAATATATTTTAAATTCTTTTGTCATTTTTATTTTTCCATCATTAGTATACCATAATGCATCTGCATTATACTTCTTTATAAATTTTTTCCCTTCAGTTATATCCATTAAATATAAGGCGTTTGCAAGCATATTTGCTTTGTTAATATCACCCGCAATTACAACAACCATTTTATTGTCTTCATTTTTTTTACTTGTTAATGGGTTTACCATATAAGGTTTAAATGTATTTACATTACCTTTAGTAACCATACTTTTATTTGCGATATAAGCAATATCTATAACTTCTCCTGATTGATTATTTATACTAATGGAATATTTTCCATTATCATAATGGTTTCCAGCTAATATGTTTCCATCTTCACTAATTATATAATCATTAATGTTTGCTTTTTTTAAATACTCTTCTACTTTTTGGGTTGCATAACTCCCTATTATTGTATCTATGTTAATATTATTTAGGGTTTGTTTATCTTTAAAATTTAAATTGTTAATTGTGGTTTTAAAAGTATATTCTTTATCTTCTTCAATATTTTTGATAAGTTCATCTGCGGTAATATCTATTAATCCATTTGTTTCTTTATAAAGTTTTTTCCCATATTTTAAAATTTCTATTAATTCTTTATTGGTGTTGTTGCTTGGATTTTTATAAAATTTATTATATTTTTTATAAATATTATCTATTTCTTCAAATGTTTTATCCATATTTTTAGAACTGTATATTTTTATTGTAATTGTTTCATTAAAATAATAAAAACTTTTCATTTGTTCTTTTACTTTTGTACTTAAATTAAAAATAATAAATATTATTAAAATTATTATTATAAATAAAATTATATAATTTCGTTTATCGATTATTTTTTTTAGCATATTACCACCAATTTTATTTTACCACAAAAAAAGGGTTTTAATAAACCTCTAATTAATTATATATGGTTTGGCTTCTGTGCCTTCACCTTTTAAAGTGATGTCTGCAGTTATATAAATAGTTGGAAATTGGGAAAATGATGTATCATATGTAGCACATCCTAAAAGTCCTTTTTTAGCACTACATATTAAAGCATGTGTTAACCCTTTCCTATTATCTGGTGATAAAAATAATATGGATTGGCCTTTTTCAAAATAATTGTCTGTTTTACATTTATGATCACTTTCATTATACCATTCCGTTGTACTAGAAAGACAATTAGGATTTGATGATGATTTAAACCAGTCACTTAAATTTGGAAGAGCAATAAATCCAGTCCAACTATCTGTTTTTTCATCTTTTATAATGTCATTTATTCCGGGAGAAATATTTGAATCCACACCATTAACAGGGCCTTTATAAAATGTATGTTTAACAATTAATCTTCTATCTTTATCATTTATATTATTATAAAATGTTCCATTTAAATAAACATTTAATTCAGCATCTTGTGTTACTGTTCCAGTGGTGCTGTTGCTTGTGTAATTACCACTTATACTATTCCATGCATTACAACCATAATAAATATTATCTCCATAAAAAGTTTTACAATATGTATTATTAGAATTAAGTCTACGACCAGATTGGGTCCCATTTCTTGAATCAAAAGGAACTGTATTCTCACTTTCATTTCTTACAAGTTTAATTGTATTGTCGATTTCTAAAGCCATTATTCTCCAAAGTTCATTATTAAAAGTTATATAGTTATCAGGATTAGTTCCTTTGAATACATATCTTCCACTTTCTAATGTATCTTGGTAAAGTCCATCTCCTGAGGTTATCACGGTTGATTTTAAATCGTTTATTGTTATGCTCTTTTCTAATATATTTCCTTTAGCTGTTATATTTATATTTGTTTGGAAAGCTGCATATCCTACTGTCATTATGAACAATAATGTTAGGCTTGATATTATTATTATTTTTCTTTGTTTTCTTCTTTTTCTTCTTCTCATTCTTTTCCACCATATACAGCGTATCATAAAAAAAAAAAAAAAAAACAAGGTAATTTTTTTGTTAGATATACCTTGTTTATGTTGTTATTATTATATATGGATTTGTTTCTGTTCCTTGTCCAGATAAAGTAATATTAGATGTTAGATAGAGAACTGGGCGTACTCCATTAATGCTTGTTGGAGCTGCATGGCTTACACAACGATTGGGAATAACATACCAAACACCACCACGATATGAAGAAACACCTGGACTAATAGTCCAATCGTTTTCTGTTTTTGACCATAACCAATTATTTATTAAACAACTATTTGTTGAACTATAATTATAACCTGTTATTAAACTTGTACATGTCGTTTCAGTCGTTGTTTTTAATACATCTGTAACATTCATAAGACCTATTTTCCCATTCCATTTATATAAAGCTTCTTGTTTGATATCTGTTGCTATATCCTCTGTGTCTGTATGATCTCCTGGAGTCCCTACATTAAAATTATGGTTTACTATATATCTAGAATCATCATTTAATGTTTTTATGTATGTTTTATTTAAATATGTGTTAAGTGAAGAATCTGCTGTTACTGTTCCTGAAAATCTTGTTGTATCTGTATTAGGGTTTCCATTTGGATAATATAATGTAAAAATTGATGGTTTTCCTACTAAATTTGAAGTAGCAGCCCATACATTGCATCCATAAGTTGTTGAAAGACAATATGTACTTGTAGAACTATCTCTTGTATTTACTAAATCCCAAGCCATATTTCCTATACTTTCATTTCTTATTATTTTTAAAGTATTATCATTTTCAATGGAAATTATTCTCCATAATTCATTATTAAAGGATATATAATTATTTGGATTTGCTCCTCTATAAATATATCTTCCTGTTTCGGTTGTATCTTTATATAGGCCATCTCCTGATGTTGTTACTTTAGTTTTTAGTTCATTTATTGTTGTTTCTTCTTCTAATATATTTCCTTTAGCGGTTATATTTATATTTGTTTGGAAAGCTGCATATCCTACTGCCATTATGAACAATAATGTTAGGCTTGATATTATTATTATTTTTCTTTGTTTTCTTCTTTTTCTTCTTCTCATTCTTTTCCACCATATACAGCGTATCATAAAAAAAAAAAAAAAAAACAAGGTAATTTTTTCGTTAGATATACCTTATTTATGTTGTACTATTTATTTTATTAAATCTTTTTCCATTACTTGTTCATATATTTTTTTTAGTTTATAGCCTATCTTCTTTATATCTCTTTCAGTAGCTAATTTATAACCACCTTCTGTAACACTTGGTAAGGTACCATTTATAATACCTTTTATTTTACTTTCGAATTCATCTATACTTTTAGCTTTATAAATATTATAGCCATCTGTAAGGTTATCATAAATTGGAATATCATTTATAATTGTATTTGTTTTCATAGCAAGTGCTTCTAAAAGAACAATTCCTTCTGTCTCCTCTTTAGTTGGGAATATATAAACATCACTTCCAGCATAAGCATCTTTTAATTCTTTGCTTGAAATATATCCAGGAAAGTAAACATTTTCAGTTTTGTTGTTCATTGCCTCTGAAACTTTAAATGTTATTAATGATGGCGCGGTATAACCAAACCAAATAAATTTATATTCAGGCATTCTTTTAGCAAGTTCTAAAAATTCTAAAATGCCTTTTCTTTCTATATAAAGGCCAACTGCCATAACTACTTTATCATCATTTTTAAACCCATATTTTTGTCTGAATCTTTGTTTTGAATCTTCATCTGCTTTCCAAAAATCTAAATCAATTCCATTTGATATAGGAATTATTTCTTTATTTAAACCATAGGTTTCTAAAATTTTTTTTGAATATGAGGTTGGAGTTAAAAGTATATCTGCGGTTTTATAACACATTTTTAACCACTGTTTAAATGGTACAGAAGCTATATTAGAAAATTTAAATGAATTTTTAAAATCTTCCATAGTTGAATGTGCATGAAATATTACTTTTTTACCGTTTTGTTTGGCTTTTTTAGCCATTAATAATGAATCTGGAAATATTGAATTTATATGAATGATATCATAATCATCTTTTGGATCTAAAGTATATGAAACGTTTGCATATTTAAGAGCTTTTTGTTGGTGCATACTTGCTTTACCTATACCACTTTTTTCAATGTCTTTAACTTTACTAGTGTATAATAAAACCTTCATAAAAACCTCCTAATTCATTACATTAACTAGTATAACATCTTTGCCAATTTTGTCAATCTGTGACCACTTGACGGCAGTTACACCTGAGTTAAAAATCCATAGTTTCCTTTTCTGGACTGATAATTCTTCTATATAACCTTCTTTATTTATTAAGACATCTATAATTCCACCAATTTTCTGACCAGTAGATATATCAATTATGTCTTTACCTTGTAAATCTGATAAGAGCATACTACCACCTATTTAAGTTTATTTTTATAAATAAAAAAAATGATATAATCATTTTCTATTTTTGGATTCTTCTATTAATTGTTTAAATAATATATCATTATTATCTTCTAATTCTGGGTGGAACTGAACACCTATTATAAATTTATTTTTGTCTTTATATTCTAAAGCTTCTATATAACCTTCTTTACTTGTTGCGGTTACATTAAAATGATTCCCACTTTCTTTTATAACAAAATTATGAATTGATGGCTCTTCTATTTCTTTTATTTTATAAATGTTATATAAAATTGAACTTTCATTTATAAATACTTTATGTTTGGATTTTGGTATACTATGGCAATAAAACTTAGGTTCTTTATCATGTCCTTCTACTGTTTTTAAAAACAATAATTCATCTTCCATTATTGTTTTATAATAATTGATTATTTTATCATATGATGGAACAATATTTTGTTTTTCTAATTTATCTATAACATAAGAATATGTGCCTAGAGCCTGGCTACCTAAGCAAATTCCTAATAGTGGTTTATTGTTAGTTATTGCATAATGAATTACACCTAATTGATATGGCATTATTTTAGTCCCACCCGGGATTAAAAAGCCATCATATATTTCTAAATATTCTTCTTTGAATTTACAATCAGGAAAAAGCACCCCAATAGGAATTCCCCCTGCTTTAGCTATTCTTTTTGGAAAATTATTTACAAAGGTAAATACATCTTTAAATGGCCTACTTTTATCTGTGTCTGCCTTACCTGGAACTATACCTATTTTAGGTTTCATAATTACACCTTCTTTTATAATAATATATTTTATTTAATTAATTTTTTTATATTTTCTAGCCCATTTTTTTCTAATCTTGATATTTGTGCTTGACTAATACCTATCTCTTCGGCAAGTTCCATTTGGGTTTTTCCAACAAAATATCTTTCGGTTAAAATATATCTTTCTTTAGGTTTTATTTGTTTTAAAGCGCTTTTTAATGACAGTTTATCATCTAAATTATATATACCTTCATTACTATATAATTGATCTGATAAATAAATAATATCTCCACCATCATTATAAATTGGTTCAAACATACTAACTGTATCTTTTAATGAAGTTAGGGCATGTGAAACTTCAAATTCAGTAACGCCTAGTTTTTGAGCAATTTCTGAAATTGTTGGCTCTTTATCGTTTTGATTTGTTAGCATTTCTTTTAGTTTTACGGCTTTAAATGCAAGGTCTTTAATACTTCTTGAAATTCTCACACTGTTATTATCTCTTAAGTATCTTTTTACTTCCCCTAAAATCATAGGAACTGCATATGTACTAAAACGAACTTCATGAGCTAAATCAAAATTATTTATAGCTTTTATTAAGCCTATACAACCAACTTGAAATAAATCGTCCATATTATCTGTACGATTATTATATGGTTTTAATATTGATAATACTAATTTTAAATTTCCATTTATAAGTTCTTCTTTTGCTTTTAGATCTCCTCCCTTTAATTTTTTAAATAATTGTATTTGTTCTTCATTTGTTAAAACTTTGATATCCGCAGTATTCACGCCACAAATTTCTACTTTATGACGTGCCATAAAAAATCTCCTTTCTACTTCATATTGAGTAAAAAGGAGATTAAATATTCAGATTATTTTGAATGTTTATATTTTAAATAATAAATTACTATTGATATAGCTATTATTAAATAGCTTAATGATAGTGTGAAGCCTGCAGCTATATCGCTTGCATAATGAACACCTAAATAGATTCTACTTATACCTATTAATAATATTAATAGTGATAAAACTATTGTCCAAATCTTTTTCGTATGTTTAGATATATTAGTTTGCCAAATTAAGAAAATAAGCATTCCATAAAATCCCATGGAAACCATGGCATGGCCTGATGGAAAGCTAAATCCAGATTCATTTATAATCATCCATTCAAATGGCCTTGGCCTTGAAAAAGTAAATTTTAATATTTGATTTACTAATGTAACTACTATTAAATTGGCAGCTGAAAGCAATCCGTATTTTTTATTTTTAAATATAAAGAATAATAATATAGATAATACTATTAAAAATAATGGACTTGCAAAAAAAGTAATGCCTTTAAAAAGTTCTGTAATAAATGGTGATTTAATACTTATTATAAAAGTATAAACTGCTGTATCAAATTCTTTAAGTTCATCTTTTAGTAATAGTCTAGTTATAAATATGAAAATAAATAACATTAATGCGACTATAAACCATTTACCATATTTTTTTAAAAATTTTTTCATTTTTATCACCTTGTTTTCTTAAGAAAAAGGTAAATTATTTTACCTTTTGTTCTATTGGTTTTTTCTTAATGTGTGTGCCTATTACTTCTGATACATCGCTAACTGCAACAAATGATGAGGTATCAGCAAGTTTCACTATTTCTCTAAGTTCTGAAAGTTCTAATCTAGTAATTACTGTATATAAAATTACTTTTTCTGATCCAGAGACCATTCCCTTTCCTTCTATTGTTGTTACTGTCCTACCAAGTTGTTTGAAAATTAAATTTGAAATTTCTTCACCTTTATCAGTAATTATATAAATTGCTTTTGCCTGATCCATACCTTCTGATACTATATCAATTATTTTGAATGTTACAAAATATGTAAGTAGTGAATAAAGAGCTCTATCTGGTCCAAATACAAAGCATGCAGTTCCGTAAATAAAAACGTTTATAAAAAGTACTACTTGACCTACTGAGAAGTTGGTTTTTTTACTTAATAAAATGGCAATTATTTCTGTTCCATCTAAACAACCACCAAATTTAATGACTATTCCTACACCGACTCCTAGTAATAAGCCACCATAGATGAAGGCAAGAATAATATCATCAGTTACTTCTGGTACTCCATGGAACACTTCTAATAATACTGAAAATATTACAATTCCGAATATAGCTTTAAATAAAAACTTTAAACCTAATTGTTTATAACCAATAAATAAAAATGGAAGATTTAAGAAGAATACAAATAAACTTAGTGAGCCTCCGAAAACCTTGTTTAAAATAATAGAAATACCAGTAAGGCCTCCATCAATAATTGAATTAGGAATTAAAAATATTTCTAAGGCCCCTGCGGCCATTGTTGCTCCTATTGCAATACATATAAATGATGGAATTTGTTTTATTATTGTTTTAAATAAAGATTCTTTTTTCTTTTTCATTTTACCACTCCTATATTTATTATACATAATCTTAAGTTTTTTTTCTACTAGTAGTAAGAAAAAAGCCAAATTAATTGGCTTTATTTTGTGTAATTTTCCATTAACCTTTTATTTTTGATTAGTCTTTCATTGTTTGGGTCATATTTTAAAGCAATATCTAAATAATATAGGGCTTCTGCTACTTTGCCTAAATTATATTTGCATATTGATAATATGTCATAAATTGTACCATCATAACAAAAAGGTTCATTAATATAATTTTTATATTTATCATTTATTTTAAGAGCGATTAATAAGTATTTTTCAGCTTCCTTAAAGTTATTATTTTCATATTCTAAAAAGGCAGTTTCTACATACGGTTCTCTTAAATATGGTGTTTCTTCTCTTGCTTTTGAGAGCCATAATCTCGCTTCTTCTAATCTATTTAATGCTTTATATGATCTAGCGATAAAACGCATTGATGCAGATCTTTCGTCTTTCCAAGTAGCTGATTTTAAATTTAGATGTTTTATTAATGTATCTATACATTCATTGTATTTTTTATAATACATATATTCCCTACCTAAATAATGCATATTACGGTCATCTTCTGGATTTTCTTTTACTGAAAGTTCTAAAAGTGGCAGATAGGAACTTCTAGATTTTGTTTTGTCTGGATAATGATTAATTGTTATTTCATCTGTGGTAATTGCATTTTCTAAACCATCATATAATAATACTTCATGAACTGGATGTGTCCATTTATAACCTTTTCTTTTATGTATTTTTTCTATATAAAAATTAACTGCAGGATTCCCATATTCATCAAAACTCCAATTATAATTATATCTAAGTCTTGTAATTTGATTATTCCAAATTTTTTCTAACTTTTCTCGCCATCCAGGTTCAATAATTTCATCTAAATCCATACAAATGCAAATGTCTGCATCTTCTGGAACTAATTTTAGCGACTCGTTTCGAGCCACATCAAAACGCCAAGGTTTGATAATCTGCTTTTTTACAATTGCCCCTCTTTTTTTTAGTTTTTCAACTGTATCATCAGTGGACCCTGTGTCTAAAACGTAAACGGCGTCTGCCTCGCTAACAGAATCCATCCACCTATCAACAAATTTACTTTCATTTTTAGAAATAGCATATACACATACTTTATATTTATTCATTAACCTGCATTCCTAATAACTGAAAGCGAGCCAGAGTATTGGCCATTTTTAATTAATTTCATTGTAATTGTTGATGCATTAATTAGTCTAAATGTACTTCCGGCAGTAGCTGTAAATACAGCATTACCATTTAATTGTCCAGTAGCATTCTCAGATAATGAATTGTGAGTGGCAGATGATGATATTAATTGTGCTGCTGGTGTGATTTGATTTAATGTTACTATTATTGGTGCAGGCGCTGCAGTAAGTGATTCATTGGGATTTTGAACATTTAACCACCAATGAATCATATATTGTCCTGGCTGTGTAATTGTAAATACTCCAGTAGCAGGGTTATATGTAACTCCGCTTGCTAAATTTGTTGTACTAAATAAAACCGGTGAACCGACATTTACAGTATTTGTTCCCTCATCGTGAACCATTAAAGCAGCATTTGTTATTGGTGTAGCTGGTCCTGTTGGTCCTGTTGGTCCGGTTGGTCCTGTTGCTCCTGTTAATCCTTGAATCCCTTGTGGCCCTGTTGGTCCTGTTGGCCCGGTTGCTCCCGTAGGCCCTTGAATACCTTGAGGTCCAGTAGGTCCAGTTGCCCCTGTTGGTCCGGTTGCTCCAGTTGCTCCTGTTAATCCTTGAATCCCTTGTGGCCCTGTTGGTCCGGTTGCTCCAGTTGCTCCTGTTAATCCTTGAATCCCTTGTGGC
>CAOJZV010000023.1 GCA_948466255.1 uncultured Bacillota bacterium
CCTCTTCTAAGTACATTATCTACTTCTTTAAATGAGTCTAAAAGTGGAGTTGATTTGTCGATAATTTCTCTTAAACGATCATTTGGAACAATAATTAAAGTATCAACATGATCTTTTAATTCTTTAATACCTTCTAAAGCTTGTTCCATACGTTTTTTTCCTTCAAATGAGAATGGTTTTGTAACGATACCAACTGTAAGAGCTCCTAAGCTTTGAGCGATGTCAGCGATTACTGGAGCAGCTCCTGTACCAGTTCCACCACCTTCACCACAAGTAATGAATACCATGTCAGCATCTTTTAAAGCTTCTTCGATTTCATCTTTTGATTCTAAAGCTGCTTCTTTACCAGTTGCTGGATTTGCTCCGGCACCTAGTCCACCTGTTAATTTTTCTCCCATTTGAATTTTTGTCTCTGCAAGAGAATTATTTAAAACTTGTGAGTCTGTGTTGGCAACTATAAATTCTACAGCTTGTACGCCTGATTCTATCATTCGGTTAACGGCATTACATCCTCCGCCACCAATTCCTATTACTTTTATTTTTGCTAATTGATCCATTTCTAATCCAAACATTATTTTTTCCTCCTATTCGCCGAAAAAGTATCCAAATACTTTACCGAGCATTGTTTCGCTTGAAGTGTTTAAGAAATGCTTACTAGATGATGATAACACTTCCATATCATCTTTGTTAAGCATTGTATAATTTTGCCCTTTTAATTTTAGTGTACTTATAAAATAAATAATATTCCCAAGTGCTGTACTATATTTATTATTTCTAACACCTATTAATTTGATATTACCTATACTGGCGCTACCACCTAGTTCACTAGATAATACATATTCAAAATTTAGAGCATTACTTACGCCACCAGTTACTATTATATACTGAATTGGCCTATTTGTTAAGTGGTTTATCTCATTTTTTGCTAAAGAAACAATTTCTTCTAATCTTGACATTACCACTTCGGAAGCTTCTTGCTGATTTATTTTTATTTTCTTCCCGTCTAAATTAACTGTTTTGTATATATCATCAATACTTGCATTCTTTTTATGCGCTAAAGCAAATTTTTCTTTTATTTTCTTTGCTTCCTTAATACCTATTCTATACATATAAGCTAAATCTTGATCAATATCTTTACCACCCATATTAATTATTTTGGTATTAACTGGTATTCCTTTATTATAAATATTAACAGTCGTGGTTCCACTACCAATATTAATAATAGCTCCTACACTACTTTCGATATCTTTGTTTTTAAAACAATCAATATCTCCTATACTACCTAAAGAGATGTCTGCAATTTCCACTCCTAAACTTTCTAAAATACTAGCAACTGAATACACATTTTTCTTTGGAACAGTTGTCATCATAGCTCTAGCCATTAATTTTTTTCCAGGAAAACCTTTGGGATCTTTCATAATCGTTTTATCATTTATTTTAAAATCGATTGGAATAATGGCTACAAACTCTTTATCAGCCTCTAAACTATGAATAATTCCATCTTTGTAAGCTCTACCTATGTCTTTTCCTGTAATTATGTCTTCTTCAATTTCTGTTTGTCCTTTAATTATTTTATATTCTGCTAGATAATTAGGAACTGAAGCTATTACTTTATTAATTTTTACACCAAGCATATCCTCTATTTCTTTAAAAGCTTTATTGATTGATTGCCTTGCCTGTTCAGGGTCAGTAATCAGCCCATGCTTTATTCCTTTTGAAGGAACGCTAGTAGCAGCTAGTAAATTCAAATGGTTTTTATGTAATTCACAAACAACTAATTTAATAGTATCGCTGCCGATATCAATGCTTGAATATACATGCTCCATCCTATCATCTCCTATAGTATTATCATAATTATACTATATTTTTGGGAAAATGCAAAGAAAATGTAAAAAAAAAACTTAATTTTTTCTTAAAAATAAAGGAAAAAATACTATTTTATGCAAAAAGAAAAAGCCTTTTTTTAAAGACTATTCTATTACTTTGAAATATTCTCCAGAATCTAAATATAAAATACCTTTTTTATTATTGAATTCTTTAATAATCTCAATATAATGATTTATTTTATTAAATTTATTTAATGTTAAATAAACATAATTACCATCATTCATTGTAATTAAAAATCTTTCATCATCTACTTCATTAGGATCATATTTTATTTCTGACATTCTTTTCACTATTTCGTAATCGGTATTGGCCATTTCTTCTAAGAAACTATCATATATTTTATTTGGTACGTAATTAACTAATGTTGGAACTGAAAAATTTGAATCAGTTTCTTTTCCATCTATTAAAACTGTTTTTTTATTTGGTACATAATAAAATAAAGGATTATTTTCTTCTATTTCAATATTAACTTCTGTTAAAAATCGTTTTTTTACTTTCGCTTTTTTTATATATGCATCTTTTTCTAACTTATTTTCAATCAGTCCAGATATACTTTTCATACTACTTGGATAGTTATCTAAGCCAGCAAGTTTGATAATTTCCCATTCGCTGTATAATGTATTACCCTTTACGGTTATAACTGATATTTTTAAACTATAAATGTAAATTAGCAAAAGTGTAAATAAAATAACCATTATAAAAGCTATTAAGACACTTTTTCCTTTTATTTTTCTTTTTTTCGTTCGTTTTTTGGCCATATATAAACCACCTTTTATTCAATAATTTCTTGTTCAGATATTAGTTCTATATTATATTTTTCTTTTACTTTTTCCTTTATTAAATTGATTAGTTTTTCTACATCTTCTCCACTTGCATTTCCATTATTTATTATAAAGTTAGCATGTTTTTCACTAACACATGCGTCACCTATTTTGGTACCTTTTAATCCTAAATCTTCAATTATTTTGCCCGCATATAATCCTTTTGGATTACGGAAAACTGAACCAGCTGATGGAAACTCAAGCGGTTGCGATATTAATCTTTTTTGTTTTCTTGTTTTTATTAAATTTAATATTTCTTCTTTATTTTGTTTTTTTAGTTTTAATTTGGCGTTTAAACAAATATAATTCTTTGTTTTTAAAATACTATCTCTATAGCTAAAATTTAATTCTTTATTGGTTAATGTGATCAAATTTAAATTATCATCTAAAGCTTCTATTTCTAATACAACATCGCTCATGGATGAATTATAAGCCCCCGCATTCATATATATCCCTCCACCTATAGTTCCTGGGATACCTGAAGCAAATTCTAACCCACTTAGTCCTATATTAGCTGTTTTTATTGCAAGTTTAATTAAATTATAACCTGCACCTACAGTAACCAATGTATCATTAATGATTAATTTATCAAATTTATTTAGTTTTATAATCACACCATCGTAATTTCCTTTGAAGATTAAATTAGATCCATTACCTATAATCATATGTTTTATTTTGTTTTTTCTTAAATATTTTATAAGATTTATTAGATCTTCTTTATTTTCAGGATAAATTACTGTTTTTATTTTACCAGATAATTTATAAGTTGTGTAGTCTTTTATGTTTTGATTTTTGAGTGTTTTACCAAATTTACTTATCATTAATTAACTCTCTTATTTTTTTATAAATTAATAATGAACTATCTTTTACTTTTAATTTTTCTAAATTATTTTTCATAACTTTTAGTTTTACTTTATCATCAATAACTTCATCTATTTTATTTATTAAAGTATCTGGATTTAAATCTTTTTCTTCGATCATTAGCGCGGCATCGTTATCAATTAAATCTAGAGCATTAATATATTGATGATTATTGGCAACATATGGTGATGGGATTAAAATACTAGGTACTTCTAAGGCAATAAGCTCGCTTAAAGTAGAGGCCCCTGCTCTTGTAACCATTAAATCAGCTCTTTTCATAACTTTTACTAAATTTTCATAGAATGGTAGTATTTTTACATTAGTAGGTAATTTTATATCCTTAACTTTATCATACAATGCTTTACCTGTTATATATAATACTTCATAATCTTTTTCTTTAAATTTATCCATAGTGTTCATGATTACATCATTCACAGTTTTTGAGCCTAATGAACCCATTGTTATTAAAACTAATTTTTTATTTGATGATAGCCCTAATTCAGTTTTTGTAGCGCTTGCAACTTCAACTGCATGTTCACTACATGGATTACCAGTTAAAACTGTTTTTTCTTTTGGTAAATATTCCATTGATGATTTAAATGATACACCTATTAAATCACAATATTTTGACAAATATCTATTAGATTTACCTGGAATACTGTTTTGTTCGTGAATAAATGTTTTATAACCTAATTTTTTAGCACTTATAATTACAGGTACAGTTACATAACCGCCAATACCTATTACAATATCAGGGTTAAAATCTTTAATTATCTTTTTACAATCTTTAAAACTTTTAAAAATACATTTTATAGTTTTAATATTTTTTAGTGGATTTTTTTTATTAAACCCATACATTTCTATTGATTTAAAAGGTATCCCTCTATTTGGGACAATATCTTTTTCCATTCTATTATGAGTCCCTATATATAAAAATTCACTATCTGGTTCTTGTTGTTTTATTTTATCTATTATGGCAAGGGCTGGATAAATATGCCCCCCTGTTCCACCTGCACTTACTATAACTCTCATCTAACCACATCCTTATATACATTATACCATAATTATATTCTCTGTGGGCTAAAATAGAAATATTGGACAGTAAAATATGTCAATTAAAATGTTATTGATTTTGATAAGTTGTTATTTTTATTTTATCTAATTTTAAATATTTTTCTATATTTTTATCTCCTTTTTTACAAATTAGTATTCCTATTGTAGGATTGTGATGAGGCTTTTTTATTTCTAAATCTATATAATTCATATAGAATTGTAACTGCCCTATATCTTCTTTTTTTAAGTCTTTTACTTTTAGTTCTATAACGACATAACAGTTTTGTTCAATATTAAAAAATAATAAATCTATGTAATGAAATTTATCTCCTACTTTTATTTTCTTTTCACTACCAACAAAGGAAAATCCTATTCCTAGTTCTAAAAGAAATATCTCTATTTGTTTTAAGATGGCTTTCTTTAAAGCTTTTTCGTTTAGTTCTTTATCTTTTAATTCTTGCAAATCTATAAAAAGTGGATCTTTTATAAAATCTATTATGTTCATAGTTCCTTCTTTTGTTATTATTTCTATATTATTTTTAGTTTTATTATCTAATCTTTCATAGGCGTTATTTTTTATTTCTTCTTCTAGTTGTCTTTTTGAAAGATTGTTTTTATTGATTAAATTAATATAATAATTTCTTTTGTTTTTATCTTTTATAGGAATAATTTTTATCATATGAGTCCATGTGATGGAATTGCGGACCAGTGGTCCGCAATTTGGAAATAACAAATAAAATTGTCGCATTCTTCTTAAATCTGTATAGCTATAACCCGCTCCATAAAGTTTTGTTAATTCTATGCTTAAATTTTTTATATAGCTATTTCCATATTTAATTTTATCTTCATTTCTTGCTTTTACTATTTCTTTACCTATGTTCCAGTTAGTAATTAATTTATCATTTTCTTTTTCAATGTTTCTTGCTTTATTTCTTACTATATTGTTTTCTATTATTGTTTTTATATTTTTTGTATAAATGTTTTCTTTTTCTTGTTTCATGTTCTCCCTCCTGGTATTAAATATTGTCATTGGTTAACATATTTATTATTTTGTTGTTATTAAATTTTTTATGAGTTATTAACATTGTTAGATAAACTATTAATAAAAACGTTATAAAAATAATTAATATTTCTTTATATGGAATTAATATTTCCATTTCAAATACTTTTTTTAAACTTTCATATAGAAGATAATTAATTATAAAAACAAATGGAAGTGATAGCAAAAATCCTTTTATAACTATATAAAAACTTTCTATTATTAACATTTCTCGCATTTGTTTTTTTGTTAAGCCTACACTTTTTAAACATGCAAATTCTTTACTTCTTAAATTAATGCTTGTCCAAATGGTGTTCACAATTGAACTAATTCCAATTAATAAAACTAATAATGTTACTATATAAAGAACTATTTTAATTGTCATGATGATATTTTTTGTAAGTTTATTTGCTTTTTTTACATCGACATATTCTATGTTTTGAATATTGTTTTCTTTTGAAAAGTTTTTTAAACTTTTTTGTAAATCAATATTTCCTTTTAAAATAAGTGATGTGTTATAAGACTTGCAGTATTTATCAATATTTTTGGTTACTAAAACTATATTTTCTTTAGTTAAATAATTTTCCGTGCCTAATGGGATTTTATTTTTTGTTTTAAATTGATGTTCCATATTATTAATAGTAAGTGTTATTTCATTTTTTAGATATGGTTTGTCTATTTTTATCATTTTTTCTTTTTTTGTTTCGGTTTGTTTGATTCTATTTATTATATAATTTTCTTTTCCACTTATAACAATTAGATTATTATTTTTATACTTTTCATCTAAATAATTTTCATCTTTTACTTTTGTTTTTAACTGGCATATATTAAAAATATTATAGTTGTTACTGTTATCTATGGCATAATTTTCTAATAATTTATATTTATTTTCATTACTATTTATAATGGTAACTTCATAATCATATTTTGGTAAATTAGAAAAATCATTGATACTTTTGATTCCATAATTTAAATAAAGACTAAACGTTGTATATATTATTACACTGATAAATATACATAAAATAATTGGTCTATATTTCTTTTTACATCTTTTATAATTATAATAAGCTAGTCTTTTTGTAACTGATAATTTTTTTATAAATTTTGGTTCTTTTTTATATGTGAATTTTTCATTATTTCTGATACTATCTATAATATTTAAATTACTAGCTTTTTTAGCTGGTAAATAGGCTGAAACCAAAACTATAATTATTACAAAAATTAAGGGTATTAAAACAAATGATGGGTAAAATGATAATGTTAAATTATTTGTAAATAGTTCTGATAATAAACTACTAATTATTCTTAAAATTATAAACATTAAATTAGCGCTTATGATAAAGCCTATAAATAATCCACATATCAACGTTATTAAACCTTCTAACAAAACCATATTTCTTATTCTCTTTTGGGTCATGCCAACACTTTTTAATAAACTAAATTGTTTTTTTCTTTGAGTAACGGATATAGAAAAAGAATTATAAATAATTACAGCTATTCCCAGACTTAATATGGTTAAAATAATTATAATTAGGTTTTTAAACATATCTATCATATTCTCTTTGTTACTTATACCATAAAGTGAAAGTAAATTATCATTGTATGATATTTCTTCACATTTTTGGTTTTTACATTTGTTTTCTGTATATTTATATGTTTGTTTTATATTATCATAAGTAATATATTTTTTACCTTCTTTTGTTTCTATTTTGGTTATATGTTTTTTATCTATGTCATCTACTTTTACCGATACATGATAATTACCTTTGTTTTTGATTACATCTTTTATCATATACTCCCTAATACTTGAAAAAAATAAACCGATACAAAGAAATAGTATTGTGACTAAAGTAATACCCGAGATGGTTATAAAGGTTCTTTTTTTATTTTTGGTTAGATATTTTAGTGTCAGCATGTTTTTTCATCCTTTATTATTTTTCCGTCTTCAAAGGTGATTATTCTATCAGCTTCTTTAGCTATTTTTTCATCATGGGTTATTATGACGATAGTTTGTCCAAATGTTTTATTATAGTATTTAAGCATACCCAATATTTTTTTACTATTTTTCGAATCTAAATTACCTGTTGGTTCATCAGCTAAAATTAATTTCGGATGATTTATTATAGCTCTTCCAATGGCAACTCTTTGTTGTTGACCCCCTGAAAGTTCGTTGGGCAAATGATTTAGTCTTTTTTTTAAATCTAGAGTTTTTACGACTTCTTTAAAATATTCTTCATCTAATTTTATTCCTTCTAATGATATTGGCAAAATTATATTTTCTTTAACGTTTAATACTGGTATAAGATTATAAAACTGATAAATAAATCCTATATTAGTTCTTCTAAAATTTGTAAGTTTGTCTCCCTTTAAATTTTGGATATTTTCTCCATCAATTAAAACATTTCCACTAGTTGGCTCATCTAATCCTCCTAGAATATGAAGTAAGGTGCTTTTTCCACTTCCACTTTTTCCTATTATGGCAACAAACTCTCCTTTGTTTATTGATAAATTAACATTATTTACTGCTACTACTTTATTTTCATCTTTCCCATATATTTTTGTTAAATTGTTTGTTCTTAGTATTTCCATAAAATCTTCCTTTCTTATTTTAATTATTTTGTTTTTCTAATTGTTTTAAACTTTTTTCGGGTGTGGGTAAATTTTCTGGCAAGGTACTACCTTGTTTTTTGATGAATTTTCTTATATCTTTACCCATGTTATAGTGAGTTTTGTTGGCATTATTTTCTCCTTGAATATTATTGTTAGTTAGTTTTTGCTGGGTCTGGGTTATTCTAAATAAATTGGCGGCTAGTTCGGCACTTCCCATGTTATCTAGGATATCTTCTCTATATCTTAAACCTTTTCTTTTGGCAATATCATTTGCGGTCTTACCATTATATAGGCCTTTATAACCGGCATTATGAAATTTATCAAAGTTTTTTACACCGGCTTTTTTAGCTGTTTGGTTTAATGAATAATTACCCTTTTTAGTTAGATTTCTTTGATAAAATCTTTTTTCTTCTTCGGTTAATTTTGCATATTCTTGCTGACTTAATTCTTGTTTTCTTGTTTGAATCGCAAAATATGTTTGTCCAAGTGCGACTATTTCTTTTTTGGGATCTGCATTTTGAACAATTAAATAACAAGCATATCTAGATAATTTGTAATCTAATATATATTTTGGATTAGCATTACTAGGCATCTCTACCGTTTTCCTGACCTCAGGAAAATGGTCCAATACGTTGTTTTTACTACTTTTGCACGCTGTCATAGCTCTTTTAATTGCTTTATGAAAATTTTCCCATTTTGAATATTCTAAAACTTCCATTAATTCCCTAGCCTCCCAATATTCTTGGCCACATTCATTAATATGTTTAATATTATCAAATGTTTTTTCATTATATTTTTTTAGTTCGTTCATTTTTATCACCTCCATGTTAAAATATTTATTTTGAAAACAAAATAATGCCTTCACTGTAATATACGATTTTTTTATAGCAAATTCCTTGTTAAAAATGAAAAAAATTTCAATTTTGCAAAATTTCTTTTTTTGCTATATTTTTCTTACCAATTTAGCATTTTTGTAATTTTTACCAGTATACTTATGTCAACTTTGTTTGATTTTTATTCTATAATTTTATATAATGTAATAAAGTAGATTGTAATAGGCAGCATTCTACTTAGCGCCTGAGTTTTATTTTTATAAAACTGACGAGGATAACAAGTATCGAATTTATCGGCGGATCTTGTTACGGGTAATAAGGCTCGTAAGATATGCTTTTAAATACACAAAGAGGTATATCATCTTATGAAAGGAGTGTTTGTACATGTGTGGTATCGTAGGATACTCGGGTAACAAAAATGCGATAAATGTTTTATTAGATGGGCTTAAGGCCTTAGAATATCGTGGTTATGATTCGGCTGGTATTGCCTATAGAACTTGTAACCGCATTGAAATTATTAAAGCATCTGGTAAAATTGTTAATCTAGAGAAAAAGCTTAAAAAAAATACCAATTCAAACATGGGAATTGGTCATACTAGATGGGCAACTCATGGAAAACCAAATGAAACTAATTCGCATCCACATCGTATTGGAAAATTTACCATTGTTCATAATGGAATTATTGAAAATTATGAATCGCTTAAAAAATTACTTATTCAAAATGGGTATAAATTTAAAACGGAAACTGACAGTGAGGTAATTGCTGGATTACTTGATAAGTTATATTCTGAAAAAAATGATATTTTAAAGGTTATTGTTGAACTTAAAAAACTTTTAATTGGGTCTTATGCATTGGGAATTATTTGCGATGATATTCCTGATAAAATTTATGCGGTTAGAAAAGATAGCCCCTTAATTATTGGAATTGGCGATAATGAAAATTTTATTGCTTCTGATGTTCCTGCTATTTTAAAATATACTAATAAATATATGATATTAGATGATAGTGAAATTGCAGAAATAAATGATAAAGTTAATATTTATAATGATAAATTAGATATTGTTTTTAAAGAAGCTATAACTTTTGAAGGAAATTTAGAAGTGGCTGAAAAAAATGGTTATGAACATTTTATGCTTAAAGAAATCCATGAACAACCTGAAGTTATTAAGAATACGGTAAGTCCTTTTTTAAAAAACGGTCTTGAAAGTCTTAATGATAATATGCCTGATTTTGGTAAATATAACAAAATTGACATTATAGGTTGTGGGAGTGCATATCATGCGGGTTTAATTGGGAAAAGTTTAATTGAAAAGTATGCTGATATTCCAGTAAATGTTTATGTAGCTAGTGAATATAGGTATAAAAAAATCTTTACTGATGAACAAACTTTAGTTATTTTAATTTCTCAATCAGGTGAAACTGCAGATACTCTTGCTTGTTTGCGTAAAGTACATGAAATGGGAATTAATACTTTGGCTATTGTTAATGTTGTTGGCTCATCTTTAGCTAGAGAAGCTGATAAAACAATTTATACTAAAGCAGGACCTGAAATTTCAGTTGCAACTACTAAAGCTTATTTGGCTCAAATAACCATTCTAAGTTTAATCGCTCTTGCTATTGGTTATAATAAAAAACTTATAAGCGAAAAGAAAGCATTAGAAATTATTGATTCTTATGAAAAGCTTCCTTCTATAATTGAAAAATTGACCTGTTATGATTACAAAAATATTGCAAAAGCATTGTACAAGAAAAATAATTGTTTCTATATTGGAAGAGGTATTGATTATGCCCTTAGTATGGAAGGATCATTAAAATTAAAAGAAATATCATATATAACCAGTGTTGCCTATCCTGCTGGTGAATTAAAACATGGAACTATTTCTTTAATTGAAGATGGAACTAATGTTATTGCAATCGTAACTGATAAAAATATTGCAGATAAAACTATAAGTAATATTAAAGAGGTAAAATCTAGAGGTGCTGTTATTACTTTAATTGTGGCTGATAAAATTGATGATGATTTTGATTTTGCTGATTATAAAGTAGTAACACCTAGTGTAAATGATTTTATTAGCCCAATGGTAAATGCTATTCCATTACAACTAATTGGTTATATGACAGCTAAATTAAAAGGTTGTGATATTGATAAACCTAAAAATTTAGCTAAATCTGTTACTGTTGAATAAGAAGGAATTTTATCCTTCTTTTATGTTATAATATTTTAGGGAGATGATAATATGCCATCATGGCCTATTCATATTGCTTTAGCTAACAAATTAAATAAAAAATTAAAATTAGGTGATGAATTTATTTTAGGTAATGTTTTACCAGATGTTCTTGATGGATATATATTCACTCCATCGAATATTACTGATAAAAATTTAAGTCATTATCGTACTAATCGAAGAATTGATTATGATTTGTTTTTAAATGAAAATAAGAATAAATTAGATAATCCTATTATTTTTGGATATTTTGTTCATTTGTTAGTAGATAAGTTTTATAATAATTATACTGCTATAAACCATTTTGTAAAAAAAGATAATGATATGTATGTTTTATTAAATAATAATAGCATGGTTAAAAAAGACAATAATACTTTAAAAATGAAACAAAATGAATATATAAAGTATGGTGAAAAGCTTGCATATAATAATTTATTAGGTAAAATTATTAATATTGAAAATTTGTCTTTGAATTATTTAAAAGATTTAAATAAATTTAATTATAATTTTGATGATATTAAAAAAACTATTGCTCTTATAAACAAATGGGTTAGTAATGAAAATATAATTACTGATATAGATTACAAAATATACACTGAAGAAGAATTAGATTCTTTATATAATAATTGCTATATATTTGTTTTAGATTATTTAAAAAAACTTAAAAAGACTGATTAACAGTCTTTTATTTATAAATTATTATATTTCCCTTCGAAAAAATTAAAAATTGTGTTATAATTATTTATGTAATGATTTGTCTCCTTAGCTCAGTTGGTAGAGCAACAGACTCTTAATCTGTGGGTCTAGGGTTCGAGCCCCTAAGGGGACACCATTTATGAATTTAAAGAACTTATGAGTTCTTTTTTTATTTTTTTAAAATATTTAATAATATGTCTAAAATAGTATTTATTACATCCTCTTTATTTTGAATTCTTGTTTCTTTTGTAACAAAAATATTTTTATCATAATATTTATTATTTTCTTTTTGATATATGCTTATAAATACTTCATTATCGTTACCATTTAAATTGTTTGGGTCTACTCTATTTAATTTACCAGTAATCCCTATTCCGTAATCACTATTTGTAAAATTGGTTATACTTTTAGCCATTGCTCTAGCTGTTTCAATACTATATACAGTATATTTGTCGATAATTTCCTTAGGCACTCCCATTTTAATTTTATACTCATTTGAATATGTAACAGCACTAAATTTTAAAATGTTGCTTGAGCCTTCTATGTTTGTTATTGCATTTGCAAGTCCGCCACCTGTACATGATTCCATGGTACTGATTGTTTGATTTCTTTTAGTTAAAACTTCTACTATATCTTTTAATTTATTATTCATATTATCACCACTTTTATTTTATCAAAAAAAAGGTTTTTAATAAACCTTTAATTGATTATATATGGATTTGTTTCTGTTCCCTGGCCTTTTAATATTATATTAGATGTTAGATAGACAACTGGTAATACACCACGCATGCCGCTGCCTGCACCATCGTCTGACACATTTCCACCACTACCAATAAGAAACATGGCACACGTATTACTAGCATAAGGTGAAATTGCTAAATAATAACCTGATGCTGATACTAAATAATTTGTTGTTTTACAAGTTGAATAATTTGCATTGTTTAAACTAAAATTACCACAGTTTGTTGTGTTAGTATTGGCCCTTAAAAAATCACTTATACTTATTAATCCTACATTCCCTGTCCAGATTATACTATTTTCTGATGCTATTTGAGCAGCTAAATCTGTATTATTATATTTTACTGCGCCTATCCCCCATGTATGTTTTTGAATTAAACCTTTAGCAGTATCAGTTAATATATTATAATAACTTTTTGCCCCTACAATATTATCATTCAAATAGGTATTTAATTCAGCATCTTTTAATACTGTTCCGCTTTTACTTCCATTTACAAAATTATCACTAGCCATCCATGCATTACAACCACAACTATCTTGTGCGCAGTATGTACCACCTGCTCCATTACTCGTACTATCACGATATCCATGCGAGTCAAAATATCTATTAGATAATTTATCTTTTTTCATTATTTTTAATGTATTATCTGATTCTACTGATATTATTCTCCAAAGTTCATTATTGAATGTTATATAGTTATTTGGATTTGCACCTTTATATACATATCTTCCTGTTTCATATGTATCTTTGTATAATCCATCTCCTGATGTTACAGTT
>CAOJZV010000024.1 GCA_948466255.1 uncultured Bacillota bacterium
TGATCCACTATCTTTGTATATTTTAGCAATTAAAATTACAAAAATAATACTAGATATTCCTAGTGTAATACTTATAATTAAATCTAACAATTGCTCACACCCCTTTTGCAAATCCTAATTTTAAAGCCTTCTCCAACATTTCATAAGTTCCGAAAATAAAAACATTAACATTTTCTTTATTATGCTTTTTACATATTGTTGTTATTGCGTCTAAACTTTTTTCTAAAACTTCCTTGTCTCTAGTAACTATTACAAAGGAGGTACAATCATTAAAATCCTTTGTATTTTCAACATCTATAACTACTTTATTGTTATTAACTAATATCATATTGTTTTTATCTATTTTTTCACGTTTCATTTGCAATTTCCCTCTTCATAAAATTATTCTTATCTTCTGTATAATTCTTCATTTTCTTTTATTGCATGGAATATAATATCTAATCCTGTCTTAATAAAAGTTTTATAAAATGATTTATTATAAGGCTCCAACTTCCAAAAATATTCACCACCATCTTCAATTGGCTTAATGATATAATTATGATTACAATATTTCACATTAAATAAAAATTCTTCATTTACTCTTATATCAAATCCCTTTTTAATATACTCTTTTATTTTTTCCGTATCGTTAATAAAATCATAAACTTGTTGATGAATAATTTTTTCAAATTCTATATTTTTAATCATCTACCATTCTTTTCTTCCTTTCTATTGTTAATAATACTTAAATTGGAGTTATACCGATAATTGACAGATTTTTTTAATCGCACATGTTATCCTTTAATCAATTAAATAAAGGACGGCGATTACTTTGGAAGTAAATGAAATTTTAACTCAAATACGGGAAAATAAATATAATACCCAAACTCAGGTAGCAAATAAATTAAAAATTGCACAATCTACATATGCCGAATATGAGAGTGGACAAACCACTATTCCACTTGAAAAATTATGTAATTTTGCAGTGATATACAATATTAGACTAGATTATATTTTAGGATTATCAAAAATTAAAGAACCATTTTCAAAAATGCAAAAGTTTGATATCAATATAATGGCTAACAATTTGAAACAATTAAGAAAAAATAGTAATTTAACCCAAAAGGAACTAGGTAAAAAGTTATCGTATAGCGATGCCATAATTAGTAAACAAGAAAATGCTAAACACATCATGACATACCCTGCCTTAATCAAATTATCTAAAATTTATAAAGTTCCTACTGACTTTATAGTCGGTATAACAAAATAGCGTTTGCTATTTTTTTCATTATAACATACTTTTTACAATTTTGGAATATTTTTTCTCATAGTCGGAAATTTTTAATTTTTGTTCGTATACCATGAGAAAATATTGTTGGTGATATGGTATGTATAAGTACAACAATTATAGACAAAAACTACTTTTAAACATTTCTAATTCAATCAGATCTTTACGTGAAGAGTTTGATTATAAACAAAAAGATGTTGCAAAAAAACTAAACGTACCCTCTTCAACATATTATAACTGGGAAAATGCAGAAAATTTCCCACCCTTAAAAAAATTAGACGATTTGTCACTTTTATATAACGTTTCGCTTGATTATATTTTCGGTCGTACAAATAATAAACAAATTGATAAAAATATACGTCCCCTTTCAAAGACAAAAATAACAGAAAATTGTGTTAAATATAGAAAATACAATAAGTACACTATTGAATATGTATCTACTTACTGTGGTATTGCTGTTTCAAACTATTTTAATATTGAAAAAGGTAATCGCCCTATGAAAGCCTATAATTTATCCAAACTTTTAGATTTATATAATGAAAGTGCTGACATTTTTACAGGAAAAAAATAGCCAATTAGCTATTTTTTTTATAATAAGGTTTCTAAAAATACGGCCACACCATCTAAATCATTTGATTTCGTTATCACAGTAGCATTATCTAATATTTCGGGTATAGCATTCCCGACAGCCACCGAAATTCCAGCACATTTAAGCATTGATACATCATTCATATCATTACCAATAGCTATTGTATTTTTGTTGGGTATTTCCAAATAATTTGATAATTTGCATAATGCTAGTCCCTTAGATGAATTCCCACTCACAATACTAAACCAAATTTCATCGCCAAACTCATCAGAAGAATCAATAATATTTAATAACGAATCATCACTTAATTTCCTTTTTAAATTCATAATTTTTTCCTTACATGAGTCAATTATCATAATTTGTTTTACATTACCATTAATAACTTTATTAAAATTAAAATCATTTAATAAAATTTGCTTATTATTTCTAGTAAATTTTGTAGCATATTCTTTATCATCAATAACAAACATTAATCTAATATTTTCTTTTTTACAAATTTCATATATTTGTTTGCAACTGTTAGTATCAATATATGAAGCCCAAATTATTTCATCTGTTAGATTATTATAAATTTCTGTCCCATTAGATGATATAAGAAAATCATCTATACCTACTTGTTCACTTATTTGTAGTGTATGGTATCTTGGTCGTGCTGTACAAATAACTACTATGTGTCCTTGCTCTTTTAATCGTTGTATAACCCTTTTTGTTCTATCGGAAATTGTACCATCTGAATGTCTTAAAGTACCATCACTATCAATTAAAATTAAATACTTCATGTATATTCTCTCCTTTTAGATGAAAAACAAAAATATTATGTTATTAATATTTTTGTCTTAGCCAACAATGTTTTTAATATAATCTAATATTTCTTTCTGGGTATTGACTACTCGTATTCCCAACTCTTGCAACATACTCTTTAATTCATGGTATGTTTCTAACGAAGGAATAAAGGCAATCTCAGGAAATCTTTGGTAATGTTTAAAATGCTTTTTTAATTTTAGTAATTCATTAGTATATGTATTTTTATCATTATAATAATATATAAATAATTCCTTTGTTTGTTCAATATAATTTTTATCGTATTCACTTAAATTATACCCAAGCCGAATAGGCATAAATTCAAATAAATGGTTATTTATTTGCTCGCTCCAAAAGAATGAATTATCCTTATCTATGCCAATTATTATAGGTTTAATATTTTTCATTTCATTAAATACATCATAATCATCCATCGTAAATTACCTATTGATTAATATTCTAAAGAATTATCTTGTTTTAATTCTTTATAAATCTTAAACAATTCTATCATTTCTTTTGTAATACCATGTGGATCGCCATATTCATTTGCATTATCTAAAAGTTCCTTTTCCACATTGTCTAAGTTTATATACTTTAATTCAAAATTACCTTTTTTCTCATTTTCTGTATAATTTGTATTTTCTAAATTAGGTTTTTCATCAGTTTTTATTTCATAATAGTATATTTCTATTTTTCTGTTTTTTCCAACTTCTGGCCAATCTTTATAATAACCTAAATTACATGCAAAAGGTTCTATATTTTCATCTTGTAATATAATCCCAGTTTCTTCCATTACTTCTCTTTTAACTGTGTCAATAAGATTTTCAGTTTCTTCAACATGTCCACCAGGAAATTGATATTCATTGCGTGAATAACCTAATAAAATTTCATTATTAGAGTTAGTAAGCAACACTTTCACTCTTTTTACAACTTCAGTCATATCTTCTTCTTTTAAATTATCTCTATTTACAATAAGTTTTTTCATCGTATCACCCTTCTATATAATTTTACTAAATTTTTTATTAAAATTCAATCAAAATTATCTAATTAATTTTTTACTCTCTTCAAACAAAATTTGATTATAACGTGGAAAATCGGGGAAATCTATAATCCATCGTAAAGAATTTATAATATCATAAATAAGTAAATTAAAATCAAAATTTTCATTTCCACATATTTCAGAATAATTTTCTACAAAAAATGTCTTAATCAGTTGAAAACTATTTTCATCTATTTTGCAGGAATTACCCACTTGCATAAATGCCTCTGGATAATCAGCCATCCTAAATAATGGAGAAAATTCTTTTTCAGTTGGTGCCATTTCATTTTGTTCAAAATCTATTAGTTTTATTTCACCATTTGGCATATACATAATATTGTTAAATTGTAAATCTCCATGAATTAGTGATAAGTCAATTGGTTCATAGGTAGAAGAAATTATAGTTTTCAATTCTTTTAACCATTCTATTCTGCTTGTTTCAAGTACCCCTTTTTCAACAATTGAACATAAATATTTATCATATTCATTAATAATATCACTCTTAGGATCTTCTATAGTTCCTTTATTGCTATGAATTTCTTTTAAATAACATAATAGTTTATTCAAAATACTTATCTGATCACTTTTTGATAGTGAAGACCAAATCGTATACAAATTACAACCATATATTTTTTCTTGTATCACATAACAAAAGGGAACTACTTTTTTTGAAATATCATAGCCTAACATTATTGGTAAAAAAGGATAACAGTTATTTAAATAAAAGGAGATTTCATTTAATAAACTATTTTCTCTTTCTGAACTAGGACATACTTTAACAATATATTTATCATTTACTACAAATACTTTGTTATTAAAACCAATGTTAATTTTTTGATAATTTTCAACAGTCCCCAATCCATTGTTTTTAATTATTAATTCAATAATTTCACTATCTGCCATTATTGACTACCCCCTTAACATATTAAATTTTTTTTATTAATTTATTACCTTTTTGCATACCATTATGAAATTGTTCTACCATAACATCAGGTGAAGAAAATCCAGAATCTAATTCTAATGATTCAATCATGCTATGTCCTGCTACCTTAGCCCATTCCCTTTTTTCATGCAAATATTGCAAATTTACATCTTCTAAGGATTTAGCCCTTAGTTCTCTTTCTCCACTTTTATTTCTATCAACAGCACGTGCATATAATATTTCTGGTAAACAAGATATATGAACCGCAATTATTTTAATATTTGCTTCTAATAGTTTACTTATAAGATCCTCTGAAATTGTAGGAACATACTCTTGATAAATATTAGCCTCAGAATTATCTGTTTTGAATGTTCTATCCATTTGCAAAGCATAATGAATATCTGAAATCACACAATTATTATTTTTACACACTTCTAAAAACCAATTATCTGCGTCTTCAGAAGTAATATACTTAAATGTTTCATCTTTTGAAACTCCCTTAAATTCAGCATAGTCAAAAAAGGCTTGAACTCTTCTATAAGAAATACTATTTTCAATACTTTCACTTAATTTTCTTACAAATGTACTTTTACCACTTGCAGAAGCACCCCCAACTAAAATTAATGTTCTTTCCATAAAATCACCTCATTATAATTGAATTAATTGCTTATCTACCATTTTGAATATTCTGTCTGATACCCTTTTAACAAAATCTTCTTCATGTGAAACTATAATTAATGTCATTCCCTCTTCCTTAAGTTCAACTATTAATTTCCAAACTTCCTCTTTCATTTCTTTATCTAAAGCACTTGTTGGTTCATCTAATAATAATATTTTAGGTTTTAATAATAAAGATCTTGCAATAGCTACTCTTTGCTTTTGGCCACCTGATAATTCATCGGGATAATTATTTATTTTATCTTCTAATCCAATTTTTTCTAATATATTTATTGCTTTCCTTTTTGCTTTAGTATAATTTTCATTTTTTATTTTAATAAGGCCTATTATTAAATTATCTAAAACCGTCAAGTGTTCAAATAAATTATAATCTTGAAAAACGATTCCAATGTTTTGTCTCAATTCTACCAAATTAATCTCATCTATATTTTTATTGTTAAAATAAATTTTTCCCTCATCTATCTTTTCTAATTTATTTATACACTTTAACAAAGTGCTTTTACCGCTACCAGATTTACCGATTATAGAAACCGTTTCACCTTTTGCGACTTCAAAAGAAACATTTGAAAAAATTGAAAAATCCTTATATTTTTTTGAAATATTAGATACTTTTAGCATTTTGTTCTCCTTTTCCTTTCATTATTGCTGCTCTAGGATTAATTTTTTTATACAAATAATCCAACAACTTACTTATCATATAACAGATTAAAAAATACATTATAGCTGCTAATATTAATGGGAAAAATGCCTCATATGTTCTATTTCTAATTATATCACTTGCTTTAGTTAAATCCATAACTGAAATATATCCTGCGATAGAAGTTAACTTAATTAAAGACACAATTTCATTTTTATAAACCGGAATTATGTATGTTAGTGCCTGTGGTAACACGATATATTTTAATGTTTGATATTTACTAAAACCCAATGAATATGCGGACTGTACTTGCGATATATTTATTGAATCCAGAGCCCCCTTAAAAATTTCAGCAACATAAGCAGAAAAATATAGTGAAAAGGTTATGATACATACCATTAAAGGATTAATATTGACTTGTCCAAATATTATATAATAAAACATTAATAATAAGACTGTAATAGGAACACCTTGCATTAATCGTATATAAAATTTAAAAAATTTAGAAACAATTACTATCTCTTTTCGTTGAAAATAGCATACAACTGCGCCTAATAATGTACCAAAAAATATAGAAACAATTGAAATAATTAAAGTTGCAATTAAACCATTCAATAACAATATATATCGTTTTTCTTCTATTACTGTTCTATTAAAACTATAAAAAACTGAATGAATAAAATTTATAAAATCATCCCTAAATAGGTAAATAATTATACTAAAAATAATAATTAGTAACATTATTGTTATTCTTTTTTGTATTTTATTCATAAACTAACCTTTCCTTACTACAACAACAATTCCACCTGTATAATTTGGTTCTGAAAATAATACTGATTTTTTTCTTTCCTCTGTTACTATAATTGAACAACCTGCCATATCTACTTTTCCAGATACAACAGCCGCAATCATACCTTCAAAAGCCATTTCTACAATCTCAATATTATAACCTAATTTATATCCAATATAATTTATCACATCAATATCATAACCTACAATTTTATTATCTTTCATATATGCAAATGGTGCAGATCCTGAAACAGTAGCAAATCTTATAGTTCCCTTTTGATTATTATAATTATATTTTTCTAATTCTTTTTTATCTTCATTATCCCCAAACCATTTATTTTCCATTTTATCAAGAGTTCCATCAATTTTCATTTGGCTCAAAATTTCGTCAATTTCATCTTTTAATTTATTCTTTTTAGGTGTAATAGCAAACGCATAACTATCTTCAGTTAAATTATCCTTAAGGACTTGTAAATTAGAGTTTTGTTTTATAATTTCTTTAGCAAGCGGCTCATCTGTTAAAAAACCATCAATTTTACCAGATTTTAAAGCGGATATTTGATCACTATAACTATTATAATATGCTGGAACTACAGAATTAATTTTTTTCTCTAATATAATATCGTATTCAGAGCCAGTATATACACCAACTTTTTTCCCCGATAAATCTTCTAAGCTATTTATCACTGGTAATTCATTTGAACAACCTGTTACAACTAAACAAATCATTATTAAAAATAAACTAATTTTTTTTAACATAGGTGACCACATTCTCCTCTTTAGTTTTTATTACATAGTTATCAAAAATTCTTTCCATCTTTTCCAAAGTATCTTTTTCATCTTTTCCCATAACTTGTACCCAACCAGAAGCGTCATTTCCTACTCTTCGCTTGGTTTGATATTCACCAATATGTGCAAATAGTTCTCCATCTATTACACCATCCATATTTAATAAATCCTCCAATGAAGTAATTTCTGTTATAGTTCCTTGTTTGTTGGGTAAATATAAATCACCAACACTGATAATTTTATTTCTATATTTTAAATCAACTTTTTTATCCAACATAATATCTATTAAAATTTTATAAATATCTATTCCATAAGATAATCCGTGATTAGTTGTTGCCTGACAACCAGGTAATCTCCAACCTAGTTCACTCGGTTTTACATTACCATTTTCATCAATAAATACTTCTATAGTCATCACACCATTTTGTAAATTCATTCCATCAACAATCTGCTGAATTAATTTTTTTGGTGAAAACTTGAAGAAATCTGGAACTACAGGTACAGTCATATGGCAATTTAAATTATTTGAAATAGAAGCCCATATTGTAGCGTTTGGAATATATGTTAAATACGAGTCCAACACTTCACCATTTTGCACTATACTTTCTATTGACCATTCATGATCAAAACAAAATGTTTCTACCATATATTTATTTGGCTTAAATTCTATATCTAATTCCATTATATCATCAATTGAATCAATTTTATATGTATCTATACTATTCATTCCTTTTCGTGGTTTAAATACTATTCTATTACAACCGTTAGCAACGAAAAAATTGATAACATCTTCTTTTGATTCAACTGGAGCAAATCTTACTGTTTCTAAACCAATCTCATTAAATCTTTTTTTCATTTCAACTTTATCTCTAACCCATTGCACTTGTGCTTCGGACAATGAAGGTAAATTTAATAATCTTGCAAATTTATTTGCATATTCTAAATAATACTCTGAATCATTTAAAAAATTAGTAATATAAATATTATTTTGAATACACCACTTTTTAAATTTTTCCACTTCACAATTAATGTCATTATCATAATCCGCAACAAATACTTTGTATTTTTTTGTTTCTTCTAAATATTGTTCTGAAAAAAATCTTAGATTTTTTGTTGTTCTTAATATTACAAAATCTATATCTGTTTTATCAAAAATAGTTCTTGATAACTTTGATTCATATTCTTCAAAATATAATAAAGTTTGCATAATTACAACCTCCTAACGATTGCCCCTCCAAGTCTTGTAATAATTTCTTTTTTTATTTCATCATCATCTACATATTTTATTAATAAATCTGGTTCTGCTAATTCCACTTCCATAATAGTCGGTTTACCATTCATATAGACTATATCTACTCTCATATATAAATAATCTTTATATTCTTCTAAGTTAGCAACCTTATTTGCTAACTCTTTTATATCAGCTGGAATATTTTTTAAATATATTGGCTTTTGTTTCTGTGAAAATATACCAGGAAACCTTAACATATTATGTGTATTAATTCCATCAATAAATATACAAGCAAATTCGCCATCTTCAATTTCTTTAATGTAAGGTTGAATCATAATTCCGTTATCTTGGGTGGATAATTGTGTAGAATAAACATCACATATTTTTGACTTGGATATCATATCTTCCGATAAAATGTTTTCGTCTAGTGATATTTTATACGTTTTTTCTCCACTCCCAGATATAATTGGTTTAATTATATAACCATTTTTTAAAAAATTTGATATCTTTAAATCATATATGTTTTTAATAAATACCGTTGGTATATGTGAAATTGAATATTTATCTAATATTTGAAACTGTTTATCCTTTTGGATATTATTAAATATCATATCTACATCATTATAAAGTTTAATACCACTCATTTTAATAAATAATAACCATTTCTTAAATTGCTCATAATTATTTTGATATCCCCAAACCGATCTTAAAATCAAGTGGCTATATTTGGCATAATCAATATCTCTATCTTCCCACGAAATTATTTTTGCTATTTCACCTAAATTAGTTAAAGTTTGTTGCAACAATATATCCTCTTGTATTTTTCCACTCCACTTATCACATGAAACTATACCTATCATTGCCATTTATTTCAACTTCCTTAAACATCTATTCATAACACAAAAATATTCCACTAAATCTTCTCTAGATAAAGCAGTTGTAACTCTACCTATCAATTGATTTTCATTTGGCCATGAAATTGATTGTCCCAAAATCAACTTTATTTTTTCTTGTTCATACATATATTTTAATAATTCTTTTTCATCGGATATGACTCTACCATAATCACTGGTTTTATTTTTCAATTCTGTATAGTCTAATAGCACAAAAAATCCAGATTCTGGTAAAGTTCCTTCAGCAATTTTTACACCCGGTAAACCTTCCAATATTTCATTTATATCCAAACCATCTACTATATATTTCTTTATATCGTTTATAATTTCATTTTTAATAGTTAAATCATCAATAGAATCTATTCCTTCTACTAAGGCAATTAATAATTTTAGTCTATATTTATATTCATTTATTATAGGTGTAAAATATTTATCATATTCAACATTTCTTTTTTCGGAGCAATTAAAAGCTCCTGCTAACGCTTTACCTTGCAATATCGGTGATGAATCCATTTCTTGAAATATCAAATTTCTAATACCTCTTATTATAATTTCACTAGCCACAATCATACCAGAACGAACTGAGGCCATACCATATGCCTTAGATAAACCAGTAATTGTAATTGTATTTTCAAAATATTTTTTATAAGTTGCCATTGGTTTTGCAAGATTTTCCCTATCAAATGTTAAATCCCTATAAATTATATCATCAATTACAAAAACTCCTTTTTCTAAACAAATATCACCTATTTCTTCTAATATCCCTTTATTTGTCTCACTCATAACTTTACCTAATGGATTATGCGGATTTTCATTTAAAAAAGCAACAACTCTCGGAGTATATTCTAACTTATTAGAATATTTTTCTTTTAAGTTATTATTTATTTCATCTATTTTATCTGAAAGTTTTTTAGGATTAACATACCAATCATCTTCCTTTGATAATGGTAATATTTCAACAGTAGCATTTGCCGCTCTTTCAGGAACAAATGTGAAAAGGCCATAATTAGGACCTGTCATCAATATAACATCATATGGTCTCGCAATAAGCCTCATCAACAAATTAAAGGCCTGTGTAGTTGACACTGTAAAAATAATATTATTTTCTGTAACTTCTGTATTATTCTTAAATCCTTCTTTTTGCAGGTATTTGGCAATCTCTTTTCTAGAATTTTCATCGCCAGCGGCCATTGGATAATCTGACAAATCATCGTCTTTAATAATATTTAAAATGGCTTCTTTACATAATGGAAATGATGGAGTTTTCATAGGACTACCGCCACCTAATGATCTAGAACTCAAATTTTTAATTTTTTCATTTTCTAATTCATATAAATCATTACCATACAATTCAAAAGCATCATATATTTTTGCCACTTCTTTTGAAAATGGTTTATTATCATTTCTATGCCCCAAACTTGGCAACCCTCTTATACTACTTTTTAATGTATTATTAATTTCCAACAATCTCTTTAAAGAATTAGGTGTGTTAAACATTCTATCGCTCCTTTTTTTCTAACATTTCAATAGATGACAATAAATATTTACCATATATTATATACCATATTTTTCCAGTTGTTTTTAGTCAAATTCGCATATTAATTTGCAAAATTGCAATAATGCATTATTTTTGTCGTAATAAATTATATAATATTTCATATATAACATTTACAACAATAGAATTACCCGCTTGATGATATAATTGTGAAGACGAAACAACCTTGCTAGCCTTTTTAAAATCATAATCATCAAACCCCATTAGGCGCCATGACTCTTTAGGTGTAATTTTCCTTATTCGCATATACTAAAACTCCCCCCTATAACAATTTTACAATTATCGGCAGTATTAGAGGCCGTAATTGTCGGTGCGTTGCCTAATTCAGAATGCAATCTACTAGATTGATTAAATTTACATGCCATATCTTTTCCGCAAACTCCACCTGTTAAAAATTTATCAAAATCTATTTTATATTTTTTATTCTCATTATTTTTATTAGTAAATATTAATTTGTCATCTTCATTATCAATTTCATAAATATCATTACTTAAATAATATTTTTCATCAATATCATTCTCTAAAAAATCCTTTAAAACTAATTTGTTTTCCTTTGGTTCTGGAAAACTAAAATCATTGCGTTTATCTAAAATTGCAATTAAAAAATACCTCTTTCTCTGCTGAGGTATTCCAAAATCACTTGCACACAAAACATCATCATATAAAGTATAACCAATGTCTATTAAATCCTTCTTAAACAATTCTAGTGTATTTTTAAATTTTTTGCTGGTTATCATAGCAACATTTTCAAAAATCACATACTTTGGTTTTTCTTTTACTTCTTTTAGTAATCTTATCATTTCCCAACCTAAACTAGATCTTGTTGAACTTTTTAAATTAAATCCTTTCATTTTACCTGCACAAGAGATATCTTGACAAGGAAATCCGCCAATCCACAAATCACAATATGGTAAATTTTTACCTTGAATGTCTACAATGTTTCCTAAATTTAAATTCTCACTCACATTGTGTATAGCACAATAACTTTTAATCGCATTTTTATCAATTTCTGAAAAGAATTCAACTTTGTAATCTTTTATAACTCCTTCATTCTTTAATCTATCTAGTGCTTTTTCTGGACTTCCTATTCCGCTAAAAAAAGTACCTACTTTTAAAGTATTATTTTTATTTCTATTATACGTCAATTTATCAACCCCCTATTTTATGACGTGTTATAATATTAATTATTGTAATTAATATTTTCACTTCTATTATTAAAAAAATAATAAAAAAAAGAATAAATTACTTGATTTATTCTTACCCGTATATATGAATTAAGCCTTGTATTATAAGACTTCTTTAGTTTTGGTGTATAAGGATATGTAGCATATCCTACTACCATTAATAGTAATACTGTGCATAAT
>CAOJZV010000025.1 GCA_948466255.1 uncultured Bacillota bacterium
TACTACGGTTTTACCTTTACTTTTCTTTTCCATACAAAACACTCCTATCCTATACTCATTTTAGCTAAAAAAAAAAAAAAAAAACAAGTAATTTTTTCGAAAAATAACCTTCTTTACATATAATTTTACAAAAAAAGATATTAATTAAAATACCTTTTTATAATTCATTAATGTTTTTATCATAATATTCTTCAGGATTAACATATCCATTATTTATTTTAAGTTCAAATACAAAATGGTTTCCTAAATCTTTATTCATATTTGATTTACTACTTTTACCAATAATATCACCCTGTTTAACAGAATCATTTTGTTTCACAGAAACATCGCTTAATGTTTGATATATAGCTACAACTTTATCGGAACTTTGAATTTCCACGATAGTCCCTAAAAGTTTGTCTTCTTTTACGCTAGTAACAGTCCCATCTAATGAACTAACTACATCAAAAGCATCTTTAGGTCCACCATAAGCTACACCATTATTTTGCATGTAAGTTTGTTCATAATTGATAATAGATTTTTCTTGTTCTTCTTCAGTACCTTTATAATTATAAAAATTTTGAACAATTTTAACAGTATCATCAATATAAGGTCTTAAAATTACAGATTCGCTTCCAACTACAGGAATATCATCACTACCAAATAGTCTAGATACATATCTAATATCATCATTGCTCTTAGGACTATCTAAAACTTTTTGATTAGAAAAATCAACATAATAAAGCGCCCCCAATAATAAAGCAATAGCTCCTGTGTAAATTCCATAAACTACTGGTTTTTTTAATTTCACTTTTTTCATAATTTCACCTCTATTAACAGTGTGAACATAAAAAAGTAAAATTATACTAAATTTTTTTAATTTCTGTTCCTTGATAATAATATTTTAAAATTTTATCGTAAGTATATCCTTCTTTAGCCATACCTAAAGCACCATATTGACTCATCCCAACGCCATGACCATAACCTTTAGTTGTAATAGTAACATTAGTCCCGTTTTGCTTAATACTAAAATAATTTGAACGAAGTTTTAACTTAGTAGCCACATCACGCCCATTAAATTCTTTTCCATTTATTTTTATTTTTTTAATCCTTCCTGTACTTGTAGTTTCTAGTACTTCATAATTAATTGTATCATTATATTGCAATCCTAATTTTTTATAAAAATCAGCTAATTCAAAACTACTAGTGTCCTCATATACAGGAGATTGTTCATCCCATGTACTAGCCACACTTCTTAAATAAGGAACTTTAGAAGAAAACACTTCTTCGCTATTTTCAGTTTGCCCAGTACTCGTAGAAAAGAATAAAGTTTCGGCCACTTCGCCCTCATAGCTTAAATATTCACCTTTTGTTTCAGTAACTGCTTTTTTTAGTTTGTTTATTTTAGAGACGTACTTATCTTTCCATTTTTCCTTTAATTCCTCATCTGACAAATAAACTTGATTATCAACAGTGTTTACAACATCATAATCTTTATTTTCATTTTTAGAAGCTTGGCGTAAAACATAACTTCTAGCTGCGACAGCCTGAGCTTTTAAAGCTTCAAGTTCAAAATCTGTAGGCATTTCACCAGCTAAAACACCTTTAATATATTCTTCAAAAGGCACTTTCATTATTTCATTTGTACTTACATTTTTAACTCTTATTACTTCGTTAGAAACATAATGAAATTTTATTTCATCAGTTCTCACAAACATATTTACAACAAAAAAAGGAATAAATACTACAAGCAAAGTAATTAAGAGTATTTTTTTCATAGTAAACTTCCTTTCTATTTAAAATATATTTGTATAACCTAAAAAATCATACATGAAATTTACTACTAAATATGATAAAGATATACTTATCATTAAATATAATACTCTAGATGCGTAATATTTATTCTTTTTAAATAAATTTGTTATATTAATACTATCTAATGCCCATATTGCAACAAAAGTAAAAATAATATATAAAATAGCTTTTAATAACATAATTAACCTCTATTATCAAGCATTTCTATTCTTCTTTTATGACGGTCAAGCCCAGTAAATGAAGTGCTTAAATATGCATCAACAATATCTTTAGCTCTAAATGTAGGCATATTTCCAGCTAGTGCAATTATATTTGCATCATTATCTTTTCTAGCATATTTAACTTCTTTAATATTATCTACTTTTGCACATCTAACACCTTTAATTTTATTACAAGCAATACTTATTCCAATTCCACTGCCACATATAGCAATTCCTTTTTCCACTTCATAGTCAGCAACAGCTTCACCTAACTTAAAACCAAATTCTGGATAATCTACTGAAACACTCCCATCAGTTCCAAAATCAACTACAGTATAACCCTTATTTGTTAAATATTTTGTAAGTTTTTGTTTTAATTTATATCCACGATGATCAGAAGCAACACCAATTGTTTTTGCTTTTGGAATATTCATATCAACAATAGTTTTTTCTTGGAAATTATTTTTTACAATACTTTCTAATTCAGGATCTGATTCTTTATTAGTTTTTTCAATTGTTTCTTTTGATAAATCAAATTTACCAGTCAAATCATGGGTCTTGTTAAATTCTTCTATAATTTTTTCTAAATTATTCATATTCTTCCTCCTAGCTTCCCTACTATTTAATTATAACATTAAATTATAAAATAATAAAACAAAAAAACACCAAAAGGTGTTTTAAATTTATAATTATTTTACGAAAGGTAATAAAGCCATAAATCTTGCTTTTTTAACTTCATTTGCAATATGTCTTTGGTGTTTAGAACAAGCACCAGTAATTCTTCTAGGTAAAATTTTACCCTTATCTGCACTAACATATTTTTTTACGATTTCAGGATCTTTATAATCAACTGATTTGCCAGCACACATTTGACATATTTTTTTCTTTTTTCTATAAAAATCTGCCATTGCTATCCTCCTTTTAGTCTAAGAAATTATCATCGATAGATACATTATCACCAAAATCAGCAAAAGGATCTTCATCAACACTTACATTGTTTGTAGGAGCAGAACTTTCCGCTGGAGCATCTTGATAATCATAAGGTGTTGGTTCATTTCTTCTTGCTTCAGCTTGTTTTTTAGTATCTAAAAATTGAACTGAATCTGCTGCTACATCTGTAGTATATCTTTTAGTTCCATCTTGAGCTGTATAACTTCCAGTTTGAAGTCTACCTTCAATAGAAACTTGACTACCTTTATCTAAATAATTAGAAACGTTTTCAGCTTGTTTTCTCCAAACAATAACATTGATAAAATCTGTTTCTCTTTCTCCTTGTGCATTACTAAAAGTTCTATTAACTGCCACAGAAAAACGTGCATATGGAATGTTAGAACTTGTATATCTTAATTCTGGCTTTGCGGTTAATCTACCAACTAAACATACTCTATTCATAAATAGTACCTCTCTTATTAATCTTCTTCTCTTGTAATTAAATGACGAACAATATCTTTACTAATAAGACCTAAACGATCAAATTCTTTAATTGCTTTGTCATCTTTTGCTTCAATATTATAAACATAGTAGTAACCACTTTTGAAATCGTTAATTTCATAAGCTAGTTCTCTTTGTCCCATGTCTTTTTCGTTAACTATTTTTGCACCATTAGTAGTTAAAATTTTACCGAAGTCTTTAATTGTTTTTTTAACTTCGTCCTCTCCTAATGTTGGTCTAACGATAAACATGATTTCATATTTTCTCATCATCACACCTCCTTATGGTCTATTTGGCTTCCAAAGAAGCAAGGAGTAAATTAATACTCGCTAATAATTATAACAGTTTTTTTCATTTTTGTAAATAAAAAAATCCATCATTTAATTATATTAAATAATAGATTTTTAATACCTTATACAATGTCAAACTCCACTAATAATCTTATAATAAAATCAATAAACATTAAAACCCCAATTATTAATGACAACCATATAGGTATTTTTTTAATATATTTTTCCAAAAAAGGATTAATAGCATAAATAAAAATAATACTTAAAATTACCCAAATAAGCGCAAACTCTAAACAAACATATTTTCCTAAATTAAATTGTGCATCTGAATAATCCCAAAAAGAAAAACCAAATATAAATTCAATTAAAATTCCACCTAACCACTCTAAACCAGTTAAAACAACTGTTAATACTAATGCGACAATAATTGTTTCAATCCATCTTGGCAAATGTAAATTTTTAAATAATTTATCTGAAATAATAATTATTAATATTGAAGCAAATCCATAAATTGGCGTCCATGGCCCATATAAAATTCCACTTTCAGGTGTATGGGCACCTATTGCAAAAGCAAATATCATTTCTAAAATATATCCTAAAATCGAATATACAAAAAAACAATTTAATAAATACATATAATCACCTTTTATAATATGTACTTATAAATTGTTTTTAAACATTAAATCTAAAATAACAAATGTCTCCGTCTTGCATAATATATTCTTTACCTTCAAGACGCATTTTACCAGCTTCTTTAACTTTAAGTTCAGAGCCATATTTTTCTAAATCATCAAAACTCATAATTTCAGCTTTAATAAAACCTTTTTCAAAATCGGTATGTATAATACCCGCACATGCAGGTGCTTTCATGCCTTTTTTAAATGTCCAAGCTCTAACTTCATCGGGTCCAGCAGTTAAGAAAGTAGAAAGTCCAAGTAACGAATAAGACTCTTTAATTAGTTTATCTAATCCACTTTCTTCTATATCCATTTCTTTTAAAAATTCAAGTCTTTCATCATCTTCAAGTTCAGCAAGTTCAGCTTCAATTTTGGCACAAATTACTACAACTGAAGCACCCTCCTTTTTCGCATATTCTTTTAAAACCTTAACATATTCATTTTCACTATTAACCTCATCTTCATTAACATTAGCTACATATATAATAGGTTTAATAGTTAAAAAATTAAAAGCCTTAAGCATTTTATATTCATCTTCAGATAAATCCATACTACGGACAGGTTTATTATCAAGTAAAGTTGCTTTTACTCTTTCTAACAATTCAGATTCAGCCATAGCTTCCTTATCATTAGAAAGTCTTGCTTTTTTACCCATTCTACCTAATCTATTTTCTACCACTTCTAGATCAGCTAAAATAAGCTCTAAATTTATTATTTCTACATCCCTAATAGGATCAACACTGCCAGTAACGTGTGTAATATTAGAATTTTCAAAACATCTAACTACTTCACAAATTGCATCAACCTCACGAATATGTGATAAAAATTTATTACCTAATCCTTCACCTTTAGAAGCTCCAGCTACTAAACCAGCAATATCAGTAAACTCAAAAGTAGCCGCAATAGTTTTTTTAGGTTTATATAAATCTGTTAAAAAATCCACTCTTTTATCAGGAACAACAACCATTCCTACATTAGGTTCAATCGTTGCGAAAGGATAGTTAGCCGCTAAAATATTTTGTTTTGTAATTGCGTTAAATAATGTAGACTTACCAACATTAGGTAATCCTACTATACCTGCTGTTAAACTCATATAAATCACCAGTATCTATTATACTATAAATATTTAAATTTTAAAACATGAAAACAAATTCACTTTTTTATTATTTTAATTTTGTATTTTAAATGGCCTATCTTTCGTGCCTTCTCCTTTTAAAGAAATATTAGAATTTAAATAAACAGATGGGCGTATTCCACTAATACTAGTTAAAGAACTACCTCCCACTTGCCCGTTTACCGAATTAACATTCCACACAAGGTGTCGTTCAGAATTGACACAAGGCGATATTGTCCATTCATAAGTTGAATTAAACATCCAATTATTATTACTACATACACTTTTAGAATAGTTATTATGACCAATACTTAAATTTATACATCCTGTATCTGTTGTTGTTCTTAAAAATTCGGTTATCGTCATTAACCCTACTTCCCCATTCCACTTATAGATTGATTCTTGCTGTACATCAATAGCTATATTTTCTGTATCTTGATGATTACCTGGGGTCCCCACATTAAAATTATGGCTTACTATATACCCTTTGTCTTCTCCTAAATTATTGTAATATTCCCCATTTAAATATGTATTTATTGATGCGTCTTTTGTTACCGTTCCAGAGTATGTAGTTTTATCTATACTTGCATTCCCATTTGGATAATGTAATGTAAATACTGATGGCTTATTTACTAGATTAGTAGTTGCTGCCCAAGCATTACATACACCACTATTTGTATTATTGCAATATGTGCTTGTAGATGAATCTCTTGTCCCTTTTTCATCCCAAGCCATTTTTCCGATACTTTCATTTCTTATTATTTTTAATGTTCCATCATTTTCTACACTCATTATTCGCCATGTTTCATTATTAAATGTTATATAATTATTTGGCATTGATCCTTTATAAATATATCTTCCTTCTTCTATTGTATCTTTATATAACCCATCTCCTGATGTTACAGTTAGTTTTTTTAAATCATTTATTGTTATACCTTTTTCTAATATATTTCCTTTAGCAGTTATATTTATATTTGTTTGAAAGGCTGCATATCCTATTGTCATTATAAATAATAATGTTAGGCTTGATATTATTATTATTTTTCTTTGTTTTCTTCGTCTTCTTCTTCTCATTCTTTTCCACCATATACAGCGTATCATAAAAAAAAGGTAATTTTTTTACTAGATAAGCACAAAAAAAGACAGTACAAAGTACTATCTTACATTGTTGGGTAAGTATCTGGCCCCAAAGGTAGACCAATAATAAACCAACCAATTAAAATTACAATCCATACAACGGTACATAACAGAATAGTTGGTAATAATTTCCTTAAAGTTCCAAATATAGTTATTTTTATACTTTCTTTTCCATTATATTTTTCAAGCAACGCAAGCATAACAATAAAATATACAAAGAATGGTGTAAATCCTTTACCTACACTATCAGCCGCTTTAAATACAAACTGTGTGAAATCTGGAGTAATATTCGATTTCATTAATAAAGGTACCAAAATAGGAGAAGCCATAGTCCATTTAGTAATTGTATCTGGAATTAAAAATGATATAATTACAATTACAAAAAACATTAATAATACTAAAGGTAAACCTGTGATTTCTAAATTACCCATAAAAGATATTAACCAAGCACCTACAACCTGTCCTAAATTAGTAAACGTTAATATACTAAACATAAGCGAAGCAAAGAACATTAAAATAAATATATATCCTAATTCGTCAAATTCTTTTGATAACCCCACACTATAATCATTAGTATTGTTTATGTTTTTAGAAATAGATCCATATATCGCAGAGCAAACCATCAACATAATTAATAACATAAATATAAATGCGTCCCCAAATGGTGATTTACCACCTAATAACTGTGCCACATAATCTTTTTGACTCATATCTAATAAAAGTCCACTTCCAGGAAGTCCAGGAATAATCATATAAACAAATAGTCCTAACAAAATTACGCAAGCAATAGCACTAAATACTAAACCTTTTTTAGAAATTAGTAAATTATCTTCTTCTTTAATTGATTCCTTCACTTTTGGTTTTAAGAAAGATTCAACAATTAACGTTCCAATAAATGCTAAAATAATTGTACTCGCAACCATAATAAATTCCGCTGACCAAGCGTTAAACACATAATCAGCATCGACACTAACGGTTGCTGCTTCCTTAGTTAGTAAGCCCAGTTGATAATCATCAATAGTAAATACTAAACCAGTACCATAACCTAAAGTAATTCCAACAAAAGAAGTTAAAATTCCTAATACTGAATTTCTGCCTACATATTGATAAAATATAGCTGATAAAGGTAATAAAATAAAATACCCATAGTCGCTAAAGAAAGAAGAAATAATTCCTATAAATAAAGTTATAAATGTAATAACATATGGTTTTAATTTACGAAAAGGTATAAACATTGCTTTAAACAATCCACTGGCCTTACCAATAGAAATTGCCATTAAAGCAATTATTAATAAAACCAAAGGTTTAAAAGTTTGAAATGTTTGAACTGGAGAAGTAAATAGATATTTTAACCCCTCTTCAGAAAATATACTTCGAACTGTTACTAAAGATGTCTCTAACGTTCCATTAACTATAGCAGTAACCTCTCCTTGAAGACCAAAAGCTGAAGCAATAGCACTAGCCACAATAATAACTAAAATCAAAATCAAAATAGTTATTACCGGGCCTAACAAGATTTTCTTCTTTTTCATAAAATTCCACTACTCCTCTATAATTTTTTTTAGTTTTTTATTAAATTCTATACGTGGTAGCATAATGCTTCTTCCACATCCCAAACACTTAATTTTAATATCTGCACCCACTCTAGTAATTTCCCACTCATTAATACCACAAGGATGAGGTTTTTTCATAATAACTTTACTACCTAATTTATACTCATTATTCATCACGAATCACCACCTGAAGGTTCACTGTGGGCTACTACTTGTGGATAAGGGATACAAATATTTTCCTTATCAAATACATCTTTTACTACTTTAAAAGCTTTACGTTTAAATTCAAAATCTTTTAAAGGTTTACATTCAGCTACAAGTCTATAAACAACTGCGCTATCAGCTAATTCTTGAATACCTAATAATTCTACTTTTGAAACTAGATAATCAGTTGTTTTAGTTAATTCATCGCAAATTTTATTAAGTGCTTCAACCACTACCTCACTTTTATCTTCGTAAGATACTGAAACATCAATAATACATTTGCATGGATGAGTACTATAATTAATTACATCTGTAACATTACGATTTGCAATAACCATTACTTCCCCTGTATAAGCTCTAATTTTTGTATTTTTCATTCCAAGCTCAATAACATCCCCACGGAAAGTACCTACCCTAATATTATCTCCAACATCATACTCGTTATCAACAATTATTGAAAAGCCAGCTAAAAAATCTTTTAAAATATCTTGTAAAGCAAGACCAGCTACAACCCCAGCAATACCTAAAGATGCAAGCATAGCCTTCGTATCAACACCCCAAGTATTTAAAAGAGCAAGTAAAGCTGCAATTAAAATTATATATTTAATAATATTAATAAACAAATTCATAATTGTTAAAGACTTTTTATGTGCCCTAAACTTAGCTGTCCCCATAAACGTTTTAACAATTATTTTTTTAATTAAAATATAAGATAATACTGCAATTATAATTATAAATATTGGTTCAATAATTTCTTTGGTTAATAATTGTTCAATCATTTTATCATTCCTTTATGTCAATGATTTCTAAAATACGATTAAGATCTGCATTGTTAACAAAAGATATTTCTAATTTTTTATCTTTTATTTTAACTTTAGTATCTAATTTATCACAAAGCAATTCCTCAACATATTTATACTCATTATTTTTTTCTCTTTTTTGTGCTTGTTTTCTAGGTTTATCAACACTAACTTTTTCAAGCTCACGAACTGGCATACTATTTTGGATAATATCATTTGCCATTTTTATAATTTCTTCTTCATCTTCAAGTTTACTTAAAACTCTTGCATGCCCCATAGTTAACTGTTTATTCGCAACCATTTCTTGAACTGATTTTGGTAATCTAAGTAATCCAAGCACATTAGTTACATGACTACGACTTTTACTAACTCTTTTGGCAAGTTCTTCTTGTGTAATATCTAATTGCTCAATTAAACTTTTATAAGCCTTAGCTTCTTCTAAAGCATTTAAATTTTCCCTTTGTAAATTTTCAAGTAAAGCTATTTCAGCCATTTTTTCATCAGTTAATTGTCTAATGATTGCTGGAATTGTTTCAAGTCCTGCTAACTTACTAGCCCTAAGTCTTCTTTCACCAGCAATTACTTCATAACCTTTAATACTCTTTTTAACAATAATTGGTTGAAAAACACCATTTTCTTTTATTGATAAAGCAAGTTCTTTTAAAGCATTTTCATCAAAAACAGTTCTTGGTTGATAAGGATTAGGTCTAATTTCATCAACATTTAATTCAATAATTTCTTCACCTTTAGTTTCAGTATAAATTTGTTTTTCAAAATCACTAACATTATCCACGCTTAAATTATCTAAATCAAATAACTGTTCTAATCCTTTACCTAAAGCTCTCTTTTTACCTTCCATTTCTACTAATCACCTCTTTTGCTAAATTAATATATGCCTCTGCCCCTCTATTTTTAGGATCATAAGCAATAATTGGTTTTCCATGACTTGGAGCTTCTGATAACCTTACAAGTCTCGGAATTATAGTATCATAAACTCTTTCTTTAAAATAACCTTTAATATCTTGAACAACCTCTAATCCTAAATTTGTACGATTATCAAGCATAGTAAGTAATACTCCTTCAATATCTAAAGTTGGATTTAAAGTTTTTTGAGCAAGCATAATTGAATTTAATAATTGCATAATTCCCTCTAATGCAAAAAATTCACATTGTACAGGAATAATAACCGAATTTGCCGCTGTTAGCGCATTAGTAGTTAAAAGTTCTAAAGAAGGTGGACAATCAATCAAAATATAATCAAACATTTGATTAGCCATCCCTAAGCGTTCTTTTAATTGGTTATTTTTAACAAATGTTGGATCCATTCTACTTTTTTCCATAAGCTCGATGTTTGCTCCAGCTAAACTAATAGTTGCTGGAATTATAAATAAATTCCGAAAACGAGTTTTAAGAATCACATCTTTAAGGTCTGCATTACCTACTAATAAATCATGTACACTATATTTAATATCCCCTTTTTCTATTCCAAGTCCAGTAGTACTGTTCCCTTGTGGGTCTAAATCAATTAATAAAACTTTTTTACCAAGCATCCCTAAAGATGCAGAAAGATTAATACTAGTAGTTGTTTTCCCTACTCCACCTTTTTGATTAACTAAAGCTATTATTTTTCCCATCTTTACCACCATTTTCTATATTTTATAGCTATAAACATTTTACCACATTATCCGCCATAAATCTATCAAAAATCAATATATAAATAAAATAACATTTCAAAATCAAATTAATATCTTTACTATTTTTTACTATGTAGAAAACATTTTTAAAAATAATTTATTGAATAAAAACAAATTAATATATATAATTAAGGGAGAAAGGATAGATAGCATGGAAACATTAGAAGCAATAAAAAAAAGAGTTTCAACTAGAAAATTCTTAAAAAAACAAATAAAAGAAAAAGATTTAAAAATAATTTTAGAAGCCGGTAAACAAGCACCTGTAGCTTATAATAAATATAGTGATTTATTAATCACTGTAGTCCAAAACAAAGAACTTTTAAATGAAATAGATAGATTATGCGATGAATACTATGGAGCCGACACAATGGTATTTTTCAATGCTCCAACGTTAATATTTGTTTCATCAAAAAATGCAAAATATGACCAAGAATATGAAAATGTCGCTTGCATAATGGAAAATATGGCTTTAGCCGCTACTGACATTAATGTTGGAAATGTTTATTTAAAAGGTATGACTTTGCACATAGAGGAAAAAACATTATCTAATTTATTAAACTTACCAGAAGATTTTAGAGCTATTGCTGCTTTAGGTGTAGGCTATGCAGATGGCGAAATAAAACCTAAAGTACATGATATAAAAATAGAAAGACTTTAAAAGCAATCTTATGATTGCTTCTTAAATTAAAATCTCAACCGCACCATTAAGGTGCGGCTTTTTGATATAATAA
>CAOJZV010000026.1 GCA_948466255.1 uncultured Bacillota bacterium
CGGTTGCTCCAGTTGCTCCTGTTAATCCTTGAATCCCTTGTGGCCCTGTTGGTCCTGTTGGTCCGGTTGCTCCCGTAGGCCCTTGAATACCTTGAGGTCCAGTAGGTCCGGTTGCACCAGTTGGTCCAGTTGGTCCACCGCTAGGTCCAGTTGGCCCAGTTGGTCCTGTTGCTCCGGTTGGTCCTTGACAGCAAATTGGTCTACAATGTTCATCACACTTTATTTTTTGTAAAGCACGTTCATAATTATTCATATTATTCCCCTTTCTATATTAGTTTATGAACGACAAAATAATATTGTAATTAAATTATCTTGGAGATTAAAAAAAGACTAATCTTTATCTAAAGTTTTTAGTCTTCTAATTACTTTTTTTTCGATTCTAGATATATATGATTGGCTTATACCTAATAATTTAGCTACATCTTTTTGTGTCATCTCTTCAGTTCCAAACAAACCATATCTTAAAATCATTATTTTTTTATCTCTTTCATTTAAGTTTTCTATTTCATTATACAACATTTTCTTTTCAATTTCTTTTTCTAATCCTTTAGTTACGATATCAGAATCTGTTCCTAAAATATCTTCTAAATGAAGTTCATTCCCTTCTGAATCAAAACTTAAATTATCTTCAAAGCTTATTTCTCCTCTTCTTTTTTTATTTTTTCTTAAAAACATTAATATTTCATTATCAATGCATCTTGATGCATAAGTGGCTAATTTAATATTTTTATCTAATTTGTAAGTATTTACACCTTTAATTAATCCAACACTACCAATACTAACTAAATCCTCTAAATCTATTCCTGTATTTTCATACTTTTTTGAAAGAAAAACAACTAATCTTAAATTGTGTTCAATAAGTTTAGCTCTTGCAAATTTATCTCCATTCATGGATTTTTGAACATACATAACCTCTTCCTCTTTAGTAAGTGGTTCTGGTAATTTATCACTACTTCCTATAAAGAATACATTTTCTTCTTCAAAAAAAATACGTAATATGTTTTTTATTTTTTCTAACATTTTTTATCCTCCAATTTCCCATTTAATAATACATCTACTCCACTTATATTTATATTTTCGCTAAACCCTAATAATACATCAAATTTACCCATATCAGGTATTTCTATTTTAGCTTCAATACATTCAATTATTCCTGAACCGTTTATAACTACATAGGGAACCATTATTTTTTTCTTTTTGAAAGTATTTTTAATGTTGGTTATAATTACCGGTTTGTCTTTATATGATAATGTATTTCCGGTATCTAAATATCCATTTAGGTATATTTGTTTTTTACCAATTTTTAAATTTACTTTGTGATAGTTTTTTACTTTCTTTTGAAACAATTTACTTTGCCTTACATAAATATATAAAATTATTGGTGAAATTATGAATAAAATTATGACATTTATACTAAGTCCATTATTATAAAATATAAGTCCTTCATGTCTATAAGAAAATTCTATATTTAATAAATATAAAAAGCCTCCTAAAAGAATGCTTACTATATAAAATGTTCCAATATTTATTAATGTATATTTTAAATTTTTATAATAAAATGTGAATAAAATCATTAATATACTTAAATATATTTTTATTATGAATAATTGAATATTTGTTATATTAAAAAAAAGAACTAATGTGCTTAAGCTACCGATAAAAGCCCCTAAAATTATATTGAAAATTTTTGTATTTCTTTTTAATACTATTGATGTGGCTAATAAAAGTAAAAAATCAAAGGCAAAATTTAAAAATAGAACACCATCAATATATATAGTCATAACTATCACCATTTTTATTATAAAAAAACGACATTGAATTTAATGTCGTTTCATCTTATTGTTTTAGTTTTTTTATTTTTTGTATTTCATCTTCTTTTTCTTTAATTGTTACTCCCTCTTCTTCAACAACAATTTCAGTGTCTAAAGTGTCGGCAGTCACATCTATAAATAGACTTTGAAAGGTTATTCTAGCTTCTTCTAGTGGTGTTGGATCTGAGATAGGAACAAGCACTGACTGAATCATTTCAATTAAATATTTATATAATATTTCTGTTTTATCAAATCTATATTCATCTAAATCGATTTCTAATAAAGAAGCTATTTGCTCCTCGTCTAATAACGTCATATTATTTACATTACCATTAGCAATTATAAAGTCATCTATTAAACCATCATTAGCTAAAATTTCTTCATACTTAACAAGCACTAATGGAGCACTATAATTGTTATATTTGATGAATTCTTCGAATTCCTTCATCACTTCTATACATTGCGCTTGAGTAATAAATTGTGGGACATCTGGACTTTTATATGAACTATCATCTATATAATATAATCCAGGAATAAGATTTAAAGCTCTTTCTTTAATTATATCATTACGGTTAAGCGGACTATTAGAGCCGCATATAATATCTAATTCTTTTGAATATGAAAAGTTAGTTACCCCTGTTATTAAATGAATACTTGTATCAAGTATATTATTAACTACCAATTTTTCTTCACTTGTAAGTTCAATTGTGCTGGCTAATTCTTTTTCTTTTCTTACACTTTCGTCTAGAAAACTTAAAAGTTGTTCAAATTCACTGCTATTAGTTTGATGTTTAATTTCTAATTTTGCCATTTCTATTGCAATATTATAAGTCGTATTAATTTGCTTTATTAAATCAAATAAGTTATCAGTTAATTCCTCTGAAAGATTTGCAGCACATTCGTTCTCACTTATTAATTTTTCTTTTTCTTCTTTATCTAAATTGCGTTTAGCCATTTCTTTTGTTAATAATTCTATCATTTTATCTAAAAAAGTAACATCTTTATACATTATAATAGTATTATTGTTTTCTTTATATCCTTCTAGTTCTTCTTCAATTACTAATAAATCAAAATCTTCTAATTTTTTTAGCACAAACTTAAATAAATCTAATTTATTATATAAGTCTTCCTTAATACAATTTTCATTTTTAGCTTGCATAATTAAATCTTTAATTGCTTGTACTATATATTCTAAATATGATTCATACTTTTCATCCAAATAAGTTTCAAAATATATATCTAAAAGTTTTAGTTGATCTTCAAGTGGTGGCTTTATTAAATTTTTCAAATTATATCTTGCATATAAAAGCTCAGCTTCAATGTCACGATGTAAAAATGCTGTTTTATATTTATTCCATAAAATTCTTGGTTTTGTTTTTTCACGTCTACTTGCTCGTGACATAAAACTTAACAGCATATCTTTCATGTAAACTTTGTATCTTAAAAGTTCTTTGCTTGCTACTTCATCATCGTATTCATTTTCTTCAGCCATTTTCTTTTTATAATAACTCATAATTCTATGCTTTATTGCCGCATTTTTATTTGAATCTTCAACTACTTTGTCTATTATAGAATTTAATGATTCTGCAAAATTCATTTCAACAGGTTTATAGCCTAAATTGTCTAAAATTCTTTGTTCTTTGGTTCTTAAAATATTTAATAATTTTAAACACTGTTCAAATAATTCACTGTTTTGTAATCTTAATCTTTCAAGATTATACATTGTATCTATAGTTAAATCATAAATCTTTGAAGTATATAATATAAGTTTTTCAAAAGCAGCGTTAGTTTTTTCTATAGTTTCTAAATCTTCATCATAGCCTATAAATATATAATCATCATCTTCATACATATCATCATCATGCATAGTCTTTCCCCCTGACTTTAATATATTATATATTATATTAAATTTTTAAGAAAAAAACAATAGCTTTATATTTATCTATTGTTTTTTAGTTTTTCTATGGTTTCTAAAACTTCTTCTATTTTACATTCAGTGTCTATTTTTCCATCTCTAGTTTTTAATTCAACAATACCTTCATTTGCTTTTTTCCCTACTGTTATTCTAATTGGAATTCCAATTAATTCCATATCATTAAATTTAACGCCCGCTCTTTCATCACGGTCATCTAATAAAGTATCGATGTTTTGAGCATTTAATTTATTATAAAGATCGTTAGCAACTTTATTCATTATTTCGTCTTTTGGATTAATTAAAACAATAGAAACGATATAAGGGGCAACTTCTAATGGCCAAATAATTCCTTTTTCATCATGGTGTTGCTCAATGATTGCAGCCATACATCTAGCTGTTCCAATACCATAGCATCCCATATCGACTGGTTTTTGTTTATTGTTTTCATCTAGGTAATATAAACCTAGGCTTTCTGAATATTTTGTTCCTAAATCAAAAATATTTCCAACTTCTATTCCTTTTTTAAAATAGATTGTTCCGCCACAGCAAGGGCATGTATCACCCTCTTCTATATTTATAATATCTCCAGTCTTATAAATTTCAAAATCTTTTAGATTAACATTTATATAATGATAATCCGTTTTATTTGCTCCTGTTACAAAATTACTCATTGTTGCTACTTCATTATCAATAATAATTTTAGCTTTTATATTTATTGGCCCTAATGAACCAAAAGATGCATCAGTAACTTGTTTTAATTCTTCGTCTGTAGCCATTTCTACCGTTTTGGCATTTAATAGCTTACGAAGTTTTGTATCATTAAGTTCCCTATTTCCTCTAACTAAAACAAACACTATTTCTCCATCAACATTGCAAACTAGAGTTTTTACTGCTTTATCTGGATCTATATTTAAAAATTCTACGATATCATCGATTGTGTGAACATTTGGAGTATGAACTAACTCAATTTCTTTTACTTCTTCTTTTGGGAATACTTTTCCTTTAACCTCGGCTATTTCAATATTTGAAGCAAAATCACATTTATCACAAAGTACTAGAATATCTTCTCCTATTTCAGAAACTGCTTGATATTCTTCAGAAAGTCTTCCTCCCATGGCTCCGGTATCAGCTTTTACAACTCTATAATCGATATCCATGCGATCAAACATGTTGTTATATGCTTTAGCCATTTTATCATATGAAATTTTTGTATGTTCTTTATCAATATCAAAACTATATGCATCTTTCATTGTAAATTCTCTAGTTCTGATAAGTCCATATCTAGGTCTTGTTTCATCACGATATTTATTACCAACTTGATATAAGTTAAATGGCATATCTTTATATGATTTTATTTTTTCTTTAGCAGCCATTACGAATAATTCTTCATGAGTTGGTCCTAAAATATAATCACGTTTATAACGATCGTTTAAACTAAACATATCATCACCAAATGCATGTCTACGCCCTGATTTTTCGAATATTTCTCCAGCGATTAATAAAGGCATTGTAACTTCACTTGCGTCTGCTTTGTTCATTTCATCTCTAATTATGTCTTCTACTTTTTGTTTAACTTTTAGTCCTAATGGCATAAACATATAAATACCACTAGCAGTTTTTTTAATCATTCCACTTTTTACAAGTAATTTTCCACTTATTGAATCTTCATCTTTAACATCTTCTCTAATTGTATAGAAAAAACTATTACTTAATTTCATAAATACCTCCTATTTTATAATATTTAAAGAAAAAAAGGACTATACCATAAGGAGTGCCTAAGGCACGGTACCATCCTTTTTTTTACTTAATTTTGATAACGGCTACTAACCGGAAATGTTTTCATTTCACTCTGAAGGTAGGAATTATAAATTTTCATAACTAGTTTACACCAACCACTAGCTCTCTTTGTATAAATAATAAATAATATTCCTTCATTAACGTTTTACAAATACATATTAACATACTTATATATTTTTGTCAAAAATATTAAAAAATGTCATTGTTCGCTTGTTTTGTATAGTTAACGTGTAGTATAATATATTTGGGATATATTTAATTAGCGTTAGGTGCACTCCTTTTCATCAAAGTGTAAAGGAGGTGATGTAAATGACTGAAAGAGAAAATTTTTTTCTTTTGTTATATTACTCCTCTTTATTTTAGTATTTATACTAATGTATAAATTTCTATTTTAAAGAAAACGCACACTAACGCTCAACCCTGAGTATTAGTGTGCACCCTATTTATAGGAATGTACCTAACCTTACGGAAGTTAAGTATATCCTTTTTTAGCGTATGCATTTTCGCTTGCTTACATACTAATAATAGCATGTTTTTGTTTGGATGTCAAAATTAATTAGATCTTCTGATTTTAAGTTTAGTTGCAATTCTATCAGTAATTACAAATAGTAAGACAACATATATAATATTTAAAATTAATGAACTATATATACTTTTAAATAATGTAAAAAATTTAAAGGTAATATTAGCAGTTATAAGTAATAATCCATAGGCTATTATTCTATAAATTATAATTATTATTATTGCCATTATGGCTACATTAACATAATTATTTGATAATATTAAATTTAATCTTATTATAATAAAGCCAATTACTAAGAATAAAAATGCATGAATAATAATGGTATTAGTATATATTAAATCATAACAAAATCCTGTAGTAAAACAAGCTAATAAATATTTATTTTTATGATTGTTAAAATATGGATAAATTATTATTAATGACATTAATGTGAATAATGGCATTAATATACTATTTAATGGGATAAAGTTAGATATGAGACTATCTAAGATAAAAGAAATAATTAAAACTATAATTATCATTATTTATCTTTCCTTTTTAAAACTGATACATAATCTAAATTATTAAAATCTACTGAACTTTCAACTACAGCTACTTTTGATAAGTCAAAATTATCAGTAGTTACTTTTGTGACATATCCCACTAATAATCCACTTGGGAAGATATCTCCCATTCCTGTTGTGACTACTTCTGATCCTTTTGAAATTTTTAAATTTTCACTAATACCATCTACAGTGTATGAATTGTTTTTAGCATTATATTTTGAAATTAATCCATAAGCATATTCATTTCCTATTTTTATTTTTACACTAATTTTATCACTCATGTTTTCATTAGCAAGTAATTTAACTGTACTATAATAATTACTTACTGTAGTTATTTTACCTACTAAGCCATCATTATTAATAACAGCCATATCTTTTTTAATACCATTTTTTTTGCCTTTATCAATTGTTACTTCATCATACCAATAATCTATATTGCGATTTACAATCGTAGCATTTTTATATACTTTATCACTTAATATAGTGTTTAACTCTAATGTGTTTTTTAATTTTTTTACTTCTGATTTTAAATTATTGTTTTCGGCTTCAATACTATTTATTTTTTGCTGTTTTTGTTTTAGTTCTTTATATTTATTATAAATGTCGTTTTTTTCTTTATTTTCCCTTAATTTTTCTTTTACGAAGTTAAGTGGTGATGATATTACATTAACGATAAATGTTCCGCTATCTTTTACTATTTTTTCTGGTATACTTAAATTTCTATCTTTTTTTAAAGCAACTGAAAGTACTACTAATAAAATAGCTATTAATATGATAACTATTATTAGTAAATAGCGTTTTTCAAATTCTTTTTTTCTATACATAATATCACCTAACTAAAATTATAATACATTTTTTTAATAAAACCAACTATATTTTTCCATTTTCTAAAAAACTATAATATTTACCATCTCCTACAATGACATGATCTACTAATTTTATACCCATAAGCTCTCCTATTTGATTTAATCTTTGAGTTACTATTCTATCTTCTTTGCTTGGCCTTACATCACCTGTTGGATGATTATGAACGCATATAAAGGCTGTTGCGTTTACAGTATATGCCTCTTTAAATATATCTCTTGGATGAACCATACTTTGGTTAACTGTTCCCATAAATAAAAGTTTTTCTTTTAAAACTTTTTTATTAGAATCTAAATATAAACAGTAAAAATATTCTTGATTTTCATTTACTATATTTCTATAATAATCATATACAATTTTAGGATTTTTTATTTTTACATCGACTATTTTTTCTTGTTTTCTATTCATTCTTTTGTGTAATTCTTGAATAGCTAAAATAAGACAAGCTTTGGCAGCTCCAATTCCTTTTATTTTAGTTAGTTCATGGAAAGATATATTTTTTAGATTCTGAATATTACCAAGTTCTTTTAAAATTTGTGATGCAAGTACTTTTGCAGAAACGTCTTTTGTTCCAGTTTTTAAGACGATTGATAATAATTCTTCATCTGACAAACTTGCGACCCCTTTATTGATTAATCTTTCTCTTGGTCTTTCATTAATAGGTAATTCTTTAATTTTAATATTCATTATTCACCAACTCCTCATATTTTGATAGTACTTGATTACAGATAACGGCAATCGTTTCTTCTTCGTTTGTTTTTGATAGTAATTCATCATATTGACCTAAAACTGTTAGAAATTTTTTATTATCAGTTATTTTTTCTTTTATATAGGTATCATAACCTTTATTTTTGTAATGTTCTTTTATTTTTTCGGCGTTTTTTTTATTTTTAGTTATTCCAATATATGTATAATACATATTATCTTCAACGTTATAAATATAATGTGTAAATTCTTGCATATTGTTTTCCATATTTTCTTTATTGGAGTAAACTCCTCTTTGAACATAATATACTGTTTCTGCATGCCCCGAAACTGTTATACTGTCTGCTTTATCATAACTACTGATTAAAAGATATGACATTAATATTCCTAATATCAGGGAAAATGTTATTGGAAAAAGATATTTTTTCATACTATCACCTTTTAATATTTTATCTTAGAAAAAATACTAAAAATGTCGAAAAATGTATAAAAAATGTTTGTTTACACATTTGTAAGTGAATATGTAGTAGTAAAAATCCTATCATCAGTGCAGTATTTTAAAACATATCCATTTATATCCTTACAAATAATAACTCCTACTGTTTTATCATTAGATATTTCTTTTATATTTTCATCTACATAATTTATATATTTTTGTATTTGACCTATATGTTCAGCTTTAAATTCAGTAGCTTTGATTTCTATTACTACATAACAATTAAATTTAACATTGAATAATAAAAAATCTATTGAGTGTTTATCTTTTCCTATTTTTATTTTTACTTCATGACCAGCATAAGTAAATCCTAATCCCAATTCTTTAAGAAAATCTTCCATATTTTCTAAAATTAAATTATGAAGTGCATATTCTGTTACTTTTTCGGGTATATTTTTAGACTTAATAACAATTGGATCTTTAATTAATGTATTTACTTTTGGTTCAGATAATTCTTCTTTATAACCAATTCTTTCGTATTCTTTTGATTTGATTCTTTCACGTAGTTCAGTTACTGATAGATTTTGATTTTCTGTTATATAAATATAATATTTTATTTCTTGCATATTTTTTAGAGGAAGTATGCTTCTATAATGTGTAAAACTCAATTGGTGTCTCAACGGGACACCTTTTTTGATTGCCAAATAAAACTGACGCATTCTTTTCAAATTTGATGTATCATAACCTCTACCAATTTCTTTAGTTAATTTCTCAGAATATTCTTTAATAAGTTTATTTCCATATTTAGCTCGAGATTCCCCGCCTTGGGCTTCAATAAGTAATTTTCCTACTTTATAATAACTATTTAAATCACTTTTATTTTTTGAATAGTCTTTAGCCTGCTTATACATTTCATTTTTTAGTAATGTATCTTTAATTTCATTGTAATAGTTCATTTAATCAGTCCTTTCTTGCCCCTTCTATTTGTAATATACGAGATTTGTAGGACAAATTCCTTCTTAAAAACGAAAAAAATTGCAAAAAATGCAATTTCTTTTAATTATTGGATATCAATTTATATATTTCAGTATTTATTAAATTTAATAAATATAATATTATTCTATACATTTTATATTTTTTCCATATTTATCAATAAAACAACCGGGATTAGAATCTGAAGTAGGATAATTAGCATTAGCTGCACCATCCGAAGTAGCACTAACACGTAATCCATTATTAATACAGAAAGTGCTAGAATTAAAACTATTGGTGCTAGAAGAACAATTACCACCATTACTTTCAAATGTAGGTTGTAGACTTTCTAATAAATCTTTATTATCATTATAATAATTATAGCTGGCGCCTTGTAAACATAATGGCTGTTCTATAAATGAATATTTTTGGCACACATATGCATTTTGGATTAATCCACTTTCATCTATATCATATTTAAAAAACCATGGTCTAGTTGCTTCATTATATCCTTCTATTTGAGTATAATCTGTTTTATATTCTGTTTCTGTCAAAACACTTACTCCTATTGTTTTTGCATCTGTATGATATGCATAAACTGTTTTTGGCGAATCATCATCTCCAGCAGGTCCAATTATAGGTCCACTGCTTCCTTCATCTTGTACATAATCAAGGGTTATATTAAGTGATCCCTCTGTGCTTTCTGGTTGACTTTGCCCTTCAGCTATATCTTTATATGTTACTTTTATTGTTAATGTTGCAGTTCCCCCTGCTGTTAATGTAGACCCCTCTTCTATACCACTTGTTTCAAATGTTATCATGTCATTATTTGGTTTTGATACTGTTAACTTTTCTAATTTAGCAGGTAATGTCCCACTATTTGTTACTGTTATATCATATTTCATTGAATCTCCTGGTGAAACTAAATTTGTTTTAAATGTGGCTGTTAGTGTCCCTACTCCTGTTGGTTCTTCTGCATTTGTTGCATCTCCACTTAGCGTTGTTGATGTTATTTGGGTTACGGCTATATTCCAGTTACTTGAAATTGTTGTTGTCCCATTTATTTTTAAGGCACTTTGAAATGCTGCATATCCTACTACCATTAATAGTAATACTGTGCATAATATCCCTATTATTATATTTCTCTTTTTTGTTCTGTTCATACTTTCCTCCTACTTTATTTTTATAATACCATTTACTTACAGAAAAATACAAATATGTATCTATAAATCAATATTAAAGTTTATGGTATAAGTAAAAAAACGTAAACAAAAAAGAATAGACATTTTTGTCTATCCTTAGATACCTCTTCTTCTTAAGAATGCAGGAATAACATCATCGCTATCATCATCACTAATTGGTTCAATTATTGTTTCTTCTGCAGCATGTTCTGGAGCTTCTTTTTTCTGATCAAATCCAGTAGCAATTACAGTTACGATAATTTCATCGGTAAAGTTTTCATTGATAACAGCACCAAATATTGTATTAATATCTGTATTAGCAGATTTTCTAATTGCTTCTACAGCTTCTTCAACTTCAAACAAAGTTAAATTAGGTCCACCAGTTACATTGATGATTGCATCTGTTGCCCCATCAATACTAGTTTCTAATAATGGGCTTAATACAGCTTGATTAGCAGCTTCTACAGCTCTATCTTCACCGACACCAGCACCGATACCAATTAAAGCATCTCCTCTATTTTCCATAACTGCTTTAACATCGGCAAAGTCTAAGTTGATAAGTCCTGCAACAGCAATTAAATCTGAAATTGATTGAACTCCTCTTCTAAGTACATTATCTACTTCTTTAAATGAGTCTAAAAGTGGAGTTGATT
>CAOJZV010000027.1 GCA_948466255.1 uncultured Bacillota bacterium
TAACCCTTGATTTTTCACAAAAAGATGGAAATCCTATTGGACCTTCTGAAGGTGGGGATACTTTCACAGGAACAGTATATAGATGGAATATGGAAAATTTAAAAATAGGAGACAGCATAGAAGGTATAGAAACAACCACAGATCCAACTACTTTAGGCAAGAATTCTTATTTAAAACATGATGTGGTAGATAATAAAATAACAGCCTCATATGCATGTTTTATAACAGACACAGAACATTGCATACAAGGTGGGGATGCTTCTTATTATGATGCAAATAAAGCAATAATACAAAGTCAACAAGAGTGGTTTACTAGTCGTGGCGGAAGTTGTAAAGCCAGTTATCCTAGGTTCACCTGTAGTGGTGGTGGGTTTAGTTTAATCGAAGCTTATATTGGACATGTAAATGCAAATACTGATACAGAAATTTGTTTTGTTAATGCTGAGGGTAGTTCATTTTGTTATGAAGGTGTTGTAGAATAAATATAAATATCTATATAATCAGTTAAATAATTAACTATTCAACAAAAGGACTTTGATTAGTCCTTTTAATATTGTAAAATCTTGAATAAAAACATAAAATAATATATAATGTGAGTGGTGATATAAATGAAAAGGTGTGTTATTATATGTAATCCAAATAGTGGACATAATAAAAAGAAAGTTATAGTTAGTAAATTTAAACCAATTTTAGAAGAAAAAGGGTATACTACCGAAGTAAAATATACAAAATATAGCGGTCATGCCGAAAAGATAATCCAAAATTTATCAAATAATATAGATTTAGTTATTTCACTAGGTGGAGATGGAACATTTAACGAAGTAGTTACCGGAAATATCAAAAGAAAAGAAAGACTATTACTTTCACATATCCCACTTGGAACAGCTAATGATTTAGGGGCCATGTTTGGAATGGGTAAAAATCCTATAAACAATTTAAAACTAGTATTAGATGGAAAAATTAAAGGTATAGATATTTGTAAAATAAATAATCAACCATTTGTATATGTTGCTGGCCTAGGTAAATTTGTAGATATTGCATATGACACACCAAGAAGTCAAAAACAAAGACTAGGTTATTTCGCATACTTAGTAAATGCTCTAAAAATCTTTAATACAAAAACACAACTTTTTGAAATGGAATACACATGTAATGGTGAAACATATAAAGGACTTTACTCACTTGCTCTTATTTGTAATGCAACAAGAATCGGTGGTATTAAAGTATTTGATGATGTAAAAATGGATGATAATAAATTTGAAGTATTACTCACAAATATAACCACAAAAAAAGACATAATAAAATCATTATATTTAGCTAAAACAAGTGATATAACTAAAGTCCCAGGTTTTTACTTTTTCAGAACAGATAATCTAAAAATAAAATTAAAAGATTACCCAAGGAAAAACTGGTGCATAGATGGTGAAAAACTAAAAGAAAAACAAAAAAACTTTGATATAAGTATTATAAAAGACTTAAAAATGTTACTACCCAAAAAAGAACTATACCGCATATTTACAGACGAAAAGCAAAACTAATAAGTTTGCTTTTTTGTATTAAATTTGTTATAATTGATAAGGCTTTTTAAAACCAGAAAGAAAGGAGAAAAAATGAGTAAAATAAAAATATTCGCTTTAGGCGGACAAAATGAATCCGGGAAAAATATGTATGTTGTCGAAGTTGATAATGATATATTTATTTTCGATGCCGGATTAAAATATGCAGATGATAAAATGCTAGGAATAGATTATATTATTCCTAATTATGATTATATTAAAGAAAATGTAAAAAAAATAAAAGGTATATTTATAACCCATGGTCACGATGACCATACAGGGGCACTATGTGACATTTTAAAAGATTTGCCTGAACTTAAAGTATATGCTGCTAAATTCACTATAGAAATTATTAAAGAAGAATTAGAATCGGAAGGTTTGACTACAGAAAATTTAATTGAAATAAAACCACATAAAAAAATAGAATTCGGAAAAAATAGTATATTTCCAATATCACTTACCCATACAGTACCAGATACTGTTGGATATGTCTTATATACAGAAGATGGTGCAATTTTCTATACAGGAAACTACGTTTTTGATCCAACAATGCTTGGACCATATAAAACTGATATTGGTAAACTTGCTTACGTTGGAAAACAAGGAGTTCTTTGTTTATTAAGTGAATCATTATATGCAGATAAGCGTGGATTCACTTCACCAAACCATCGTACTAATGGAAAAATTAGAGAAATTTTAAATCGTAATCAAGGAAGAATCCTATACAATATTTATCAAGCTCAGTTATATCGTATCCAGGAACTTTTTAATGAAATAATGGAAACAGATAGAAATGTTGTAATTATGGGGAAAAGACTAGAAGGATTAATTTTAAAAGCCATTGATATGAACTATGTTCATTTTGACAAAAAAAGAATTAAATCAATTCACCATGTTAATGATGATAAAGTAGTAGTAATAGTATCAGATGAAAGAGAAAAACCATTTTCCAATTTAAAAAGGATTCTAAGAGGTTATGATAAATTTATCGAAATTACCAAAGATGATACAATCGTTTTCGCTTCACCAATATATGATGGGATGGAAAGAACTGCAACCAAACTATTTGATACCATCGCTAGAATGGGCGCAAATGTAATTGAAATTTCAAGAAAACAATATCCAACTCATCATGCATCAAGCGAAGATTTAATGCTAATGCTAGATCTTATGAAACCAAAATACTATATGCCAGTAATTGGTGAATATCGTCACCAAGTCGCAAACGCTAATGTTGCAAAAAGATTAGGCATGAAAGAAGAAAATATATTACTAAAACTTAATGGCGAAGTAGCTTACTTCGAAAATGGTAAATTAATAGATAATGGTATGAAAGTACCAGTTGACGATATATTAATCGATGGTCTTGCAGCTGGAGATGTTGGCGAATTAGTTCTAAAGGATAGAGAACTTTTAAGTGATAACGGTATTGTTATTATAACAGCTACACTAGATAAAACAACAAAAGAAGTATTAGCTGGGCCAGAAGTTCTAACAAGGGGATTTATCTTTGTTAAAGATAATATAGACTTAATAAAAGAAGCAGAAAAAATATCTTTAAATGTCATAAAAGAAAACTCAAAAACTAATTATGTTGATTTTACAAAAATAAAATCAGGAATTAGAGATAAAGTTGGTAAATATTTCTATGAACAAACAGAATGTAAACCAATGGTATTAATCGTAATAGGAGAGGTGTAATACCTCTTTTATTTTTGACATAAAAACAAAAATATGCTATTATTAGCATGTAAGCGAACAAAAATGCATACACTAAAAAAGGATACATTTGGTTGGCATGAATCAAATGCATTCCCTGTAGGGTGCATCTGAAATCACAAAGCTGTGAAATCAGATGCTTTTATTATTTAAAGAGTAAGGTGATTACTACAAAAAATAATAGTAGAATTATAGTAAATTGAGATTTCTCTCTATTTGTCATAATTAACCACCACCTTTCTTTTTTTATTGAAGAAAGGGAAAGCATCTGATAATTCCAAATATATCCTAACTATATTATACTACACGTTAACTACAAAAAACAAGCGAACAATGACCGTTTTTACTAATTTTCACACATAATATAACCTTGAATAAAACATATAATTATGGTATTATCATTTAGAAGAAAAGAAGTGATATTTATGCAAATGCCTAATTTATTAGAAGCAAAAAAAAGAACCCAAATAAAACCAAAAACAATAAATTATGAATTAGAAGAAAAATATAAAACATTAGGTAAAAATAAAACATATTTTATAAAAACATATGGCTGTCAAATGAATGAACACGATACTGAAAACATTAAAGCCATTTTAGAACAAATGTCATTCAAAGAAACAGATATCATGGAAAATGCTGATTTAATTCTTTTAAATACATGCGCAATTAGAGAAAATGCTCATAATAAAGTCTTCGGTATGATTGGTAGAATAAAACATTTAAAAGAATCAAAACCAAACATAATAGTAGGTGTATGTGGATGTATGGTTCAAGAAGAGATAATTGCTGATGAAATAAAAAATAAATATAAATGGTTAGATATTGTATTTGGAACTCATAATATAAATGAACTTCCTAAAATACTTGCAAACAATCTTACAAACAATAAGCTAGAATTAGAAGTATATAGTATTGAAGGGGATATTATTGAAAACATGCCAGTCAAAAGAGATAGTAAATATAAAGCATGGGTTAATATTATGTACGGTTGTGATAAGTTCTGCACATATTGTATAGTTCCTTATACCAGAGGAAAACAAAGAAGTAGAACAAAAGAAAATATAATAAAAGAAGTAGAAGAATTAAAAAAACAAGGTTATAAAGAAATAACATTATTAGGTCAAAATGTAAATGCTTACGGAAAAGATTTAGAAGTAGATTATGATATGAGTGACCTTTTAGAAGAAACCGCTAAAACAGGTATTGAAAGAGTAAGATTCGTAACTTCACATCCTTGGGATTTTACAGATAAAATGATTGATGTAATTGCAAAATATCCGAATATAATGCCATATATTCATTTACCACTTCAATCAGGATCAAATAAAATATTAAAACTAATGGGTAGAAGATATACCAAGGAAAAATATATTGACCTTTATAATAAAATAAAAGAAAAAATTCCAAATTGTTCAGTAACAACAGACATAATTGTTGGATTCCCAGGTGAAACAGAAGAAGATTTTAACGATACTTTAGATGTCGTAAATACTTGTAAATATGATTCGGCATTTACCTTTATTTTTTCACCAAGAGAGGGAACGCCAGCTGCTAAAATGAAAGATGACACACCATTGGAAATCAAAGAACAAAGACTATATAAATTAAATGATTTAATCAATAAATATGCAAGAGAAGCCAATGAAAAATTAAAAGATAAAATAATTCCAGTTCTTTTAGAAAATATCAGTGAAAAAAACGAAGAAATGCTTATGGGATATACTGATACTATGAAATTAGTAAATGTAAAGGCTCCAAAAGAAAAATTAGGGCAAATTGTAAATGTAAAAATTAAAGATGTAAAAACATGGAGTATGGATGGAGTTATAGAAGACAAAAGTTAATTATTTTTGTCTTTTTTCATTGCTAAATAAACTTTATTTTGATATGATTGTATTAAGATAGGAGTGAGATTTGTGAGTAAAAAAAGCGACCAAAATTTAAACCAAGAAGAAAAAAACGAAATCAAAAATGATGTAAAAGATGCCATTAATAATGCTTTCAAAGGACCAATAACTAGCATTGATAAAATATTAAATAATGGGCCAAAAGAAACTTTAAATCAAGAAGAAGTAGATAAAATAGTTAATAGAAAAAATAAAAATAAAGACACCGATAAAAAACCAGTAATTATAACATTAATATTAATTATTTTAATTGCTATATCTGGCCTTTATATGTACTTTTCCAATAACCCTAAAACAATCTTTATAAAAACAATCGATAAAACATTTAATATACTAGAAAAAAACACCATACCTAAATATGAAAAAACTAAAGGGAACCTAACATTAAATTTAGAAGAAAATTCTAATACCGAAAAACTTTCTAATCTTAAATTTGCCATGAATTATGAATTAGATACTAAAAATAGTTTATTTAATGCTGATACGAAATTAACTTCTGTTCAAGATAAACTTTTAGATATAAAAATTATTGGTGAACATGATAAAACATATTTATATTCTGAAAACATTTTAAACAAATTTATTCAATTAGATATTAAACCTAGCGATAAAGATGATATAAAAATAATTTTAGATTCTTTAAATAAAGCTATTACAAAAAGTATTGAAAACGAAAAATTTAATGGATCCAAAAAGCAAATTGATGTAAATGGTGAAAAAATAAAAACTTATAAATCTTCATTTATCCTTGATCAAAGCAATATTGAAAATGTTTTAAATAGTATAGGTAAATCATTAAATGATGATGAAAAATTCATAAATACAGTTTCAAGTATTACAAATAAAACTAAAGAAGAAACTCAAAATGAAATTACAAATAAAATAAATAAAAGCAAACAAAATTTAGCCAATGTTCAAAATCTAACTTTTAATATATATACCAAGGGAGCAGCGCAAAAATTTGTAAAATTAGAAATTAATAAAACAGTTAATAATGAAACTAGTATAGTTAGCTTAACTAAAATTGATGATAATAAATATAAATATGTAATTGATGATAAATTCAACCACAAAAACATACAAGGTAATATAGAATATAAAAACAAAAAAGATGAATCATACATAAAATTAGATATAAAAGGAAACATAAGTAATAATTCCAATACAAATTTAACACTAATACTTAACAATAAATATAAAAAAGTAAATAATATAGAATTACCTGATACTTCAGATGCTGTAACATTTTCAGAATCGTCAGATGCGGACAAAGTAAATATAATTACCAAAATATTTTTTACTTCATAAATAAGTATAAATTAAAAAAGTAGTTCAAAAAACTACTTTTTTGTGTACTTTTTTATATGTTAAGCATATCTTAAAGTGAGGGGTGATATAGTGGCAGCATATAAAGAGATAGTAACCAAGGCAGTTGTAGGCAAAGGTAAAAAACGTTTTAAAAATTCATATACAGTACAGGCGGATAACGCACCAACTACAATATTAGGTTGCTGGGTAATAAATCATGAATTCAAAGGGTATAAAACCGAAGATAAAGTAGGGGTTAAAGGATCATTTGATATAAATATATGGTATTCATATGATAATGATACTAAAACCACAGTAATCAATCAAAATATTGAATATAATGATTTATTTAATGTAAAAATAAAAGAAAATGCTGATTTATCAGATACTGATATAATTGTACGTTCATTAAAACAACCAACTTGTGGGGAAGTAAATATCAAAGACGGAAAAACTATTTCCTTTACAATTGAAAAGGAATTAGGTGTAGAAATCGTAGGCGAAACAAAAGTAAAAATCGCCATCGAAGAAGACGAAGAACCATGGGAAGAAATAATTGATGAAATTGATGATGATACATTAAATGAAATCGATGAAGTGGTAGATGAAAATTATATTAAAGACACTAACCAAGAAGGTTAGTGTCTTTAATATATGTAAATACAATTTTTAACACTTTTTTTCTTAAAACTACTTGTCAAAACCAGGGGGGGGGGGGGGGTATAATATACTTATAATAAACTAGGGTGATAAAATGAGAAGAAGAAAAAGAAGAAAGCAAAGAAAGATAATAATAATATCAAGTCTAACATTATTATTTATAATGACAGTAGGGTATGCAGCATTTCAAACAAATATAAATATAACAGCAAAAGGAAATATAAAAAAAATGACAGCTGCACAATATTTAAGAACTAAAGTAACAACATCAGGTGATGGACTATATAAAGATACTTATGAATCGGGTAGATATATATATAAAGGTGCAAATCCAAATAACTATATAACTTTTAATAATGAGACATGGAGAATAATATCAGTAGAAGTTGATGGATCACTAAAGATATTGAAAAAAGATATGTTACCTGCGAGAGTATTTGATTCAAAAGGACACCGTGATAGTACAAGTAATGGAGCTGGTGGAACATATTGTGCACAATTAAGCTACGGCTGTAATGCGTGGGCTACTACTAATAATTTTGTAAATGGAAATGCAAGTGGAACAGTATTAAAAGATGCCGAATTAAATATATATTTAAATGATAATACTGCAGGGGCGGATAGTTATTATAATAATTCATTAAATTCGACTGCCAAAGAGTTAATCCAATGGCATACATGGGGGATCGGCGGAGTAATTAAATATAATACAGATTTAGCTGCTCAAATAGCTATAGAAAAAAGTATAACATGGGCTGGTAATATAGGACTTATAAGTGCAAGCGATGCAATAAGAGCTAATACTAATATTGAACAATGTGGAAATTTTAAATTGCACTATGATAATATGGCAATTTGTAAAAATACAAATTATTTAGTACCAGTATCAAGTTTTTATTGGATTATTTCACCTTATTCGGGTTATTCACATTTAATGTGCTATGTCCACTACAATGGTAGTGTGGACTGTCATAGTGCGTTCTACGGTGGTGGTGTCGCGCCATCTGTATATTTAATATCTAACATTACATTAAAAGGAGAAGGAACAAGTAAAAACCCATATATAATAGTTCCTTTGTAATAAAAATCAAACGAAACGAATAAAATTAACTGTTAACCAAAAACAGTTGACAGTTATATTTTTTTATGTTAAACTTATAAACAGATGAATGGAGGGATATTATGGCAGTTAAGTTAAGACTTTTAAGAATGGGTGCAAAGAAAAAACCATTTTACCGTGTAGTTGCTGCAGATTCTAGAACAAAAAGAGATGGAAAATACATCGAATTAGTTGGAACTTACAATCCTGTTACTGAACCAGCTGAAATTAAAATTAATGAAGAAGTTGCACTTAAATGGTTATCTTTAGGTGCACAACCTACCGATACTGTAAAAAGTTTATTTAACAAAGTAGGAATTAACGAAAAATTCCATTATGCAAAAAACACTAAAAAAGAAAGTAAATAATTATGTTAGTAGAATTAACAGAGTATTTAGTAAAAAGTGTTGTTAAAAATCCAGATATGGTATCAGTAAAACAGTTGGGTGATGATGAAGACATTATCACAATTCAAGTTTTGGTAGAAAATGAAGATATGAGCTCAGTTATTGGTAAGGGTGGTATGATTGCCAATGCAATTAGAACCATCGTTCAAGCTACTAGCTATAAAAACAATTTACCAAAAGTAAAAATCGATATTGACTCTTTTTAAAGAGTCTTTTTCTTTACTAAAATAAAACTTTATGTTATATTTATAATAATGGAGGGGAACAATAATGAAAAAAAATGCCTTTACTTTAATAGAGCTAATAGCAGTTATAGTTATATTAGGAATTTTAGTGGTATTAATTATGCCAACTTTTACAGATACACTAAATAGAACAAAAGAAAGATTAAACGAAAGTCAAAAGAACGAAATTCTTAAAGCTGCTAGAAACTGGGGAATGCAAAAACTATCATTAGAATCAAATAAAGATATCAATTATGTAACAATAGAAACATTACAAGACGATGGTTTTCTTGACGATAAAGAAGTTAAAAATTTAACTAACAAACAGAACATAAACAAAGAAACAAAAATATGTATTAGATATAAAAACAACCAATATGAATATATTTTTGAAGGGGACCCAATAACCGGTGAGGGGGTTTGTAAATAATGAAAAAAAACGGATTTACATTATTAGAAATATTAGGCGTTATTGTTTTATTAGGAATAGTTGCAGTGTTAGTAGTTACATTAAGTAATAGAACATTAAAGGAGTCAAAACAATCACTTTATGATTCACAAAAAGAAACAATAATAACTTCTGCAAAAAACTGGACAATCGCCAATAACGGACAATTACCAATGAGTGAATCGGATGGAGAATATAAACTAACATTTAAAAAGTTAGCTGAAGATGGTTATATTGATAATGATGAATTAATAGACCCAAGAAATAATAAATTAATATGTGGATATATACAAATAACATACAATGATTCAAAAAAACAATATAAATATGAAATCATTGAGGAAAAATGTTAAAAATTTATAGTATTTGACTTTTATTAACAATTTTACATTCAAAATATAAAAAAAACCTAAAAAATTAAAAAAATTAAGCAAAATACTTGTCAAAACTCATAAAATAAGGTATACTTAAAAAGTCAAATATTTAATGGGCCTGTAGCTCAGTTGGTTAGAGCACACGCTTGATAAGCGTGGGGTCGTAG
>CAOJZV010000028.1 GCA_948466255.1 uncultured Bacillota bacterium
CTTGTGGTTCGGGTAAAAAATACAAACAATGTTGTGGAAAATAATAAAATTTATTAAACAGTTGTAATAAATTGCAACTGTTTAATTTTGATTTATGAAAATATTAATAATTTATCAGACGATATGATTGATTTTGAAAAAATAGCGCTGCTTAATAATCAAAATGGCATAAAATTTAGTACTATTTATGTAGATAACGAAAAATGAATATAATGATAATTTTTATAAAAGTTGTATGGAGTGTTTATAAAAAGTGATGAAATATGATATAATTTTTATAGGAAACGAAATTATATCGTAGAAAGAGGTAATATAATGTTTAACGAAGTTTATTCTAAGGCTAATGACTTTTTAATGAGAAATCCAGGTACAGTGGCTTGGCGTTTAAAAGCGCATTGTAAGGTGGCTGCTTCTCATATTAATGATGATGAGGAAGTTTTATATGCTTTTGCGGCGCAAAAAGGACCTAGTGCTTTAGATATGGTTAGTACTCATGTTGTTGTTGTGACCGATAAAAGATTGGTTGTAGCTCAAAAGAGACTAATATTTGGTTATTTTTATTATAGTATTACTCCAGATATGTTTAATGATCTTACAATTAAAATGGGACTTATTTGGGGAAGAGCTATTATAGATACTATCAAGGAAACTGTTGTCTTATCTAATCTATCTAGAGGTGCTTTACGTGAAATTGAAACGGTACTTTCTAAATATATGATGCAGAAAAAACGTAGTTATGAGACTGGCATTGTTGAAAATGAAATTGAAGATGTTGATGAGAATATTAAAGAAATTTCAGTTCATGGTGAAAAAAGATAAATGTTTTATCTTTTTTTGTATATAAGGAAAGTGCGTTTTTATGAAATGATAAAAATTAACCAAATGTTACAAAATGTATTGACTATATATACGAACAAACGTTATAATTGATATAGATGATATCAGGGGGTGAAATTAATGTTAAAGGCTTATGTATTTAGATTATATCCGGATAATAACCAAAAACAAAGAATAAACCAAACAATAGAAAATTCTAGATTTATATATAATTATTTTTTGAATAATAAAATAAAAGAATATAAAGAAACCAAGAAAAGTAAAACAGCCTACGATCAAATAAAGTTGATACCTTCTTTAACTATAGAATATCCATGGTTAAAAGAATGTGATTCATGTGCTTTAAGAAATAGTCTATTTAACCTAGAAGATGCTTATAAAAGATTCTATAATGGAAATGGATATCCTAAATTTAAAAACAAAGATAAATATAATAGTTATAAAACAAATAATAATATAAGTACATATAAAGGAAAAGAATATAACAGTATAAAACTAGATTTAGAAAACAAGTTAATAACTTTACCAAAACTAAAAGAAGTAAAAATAAGAGGATATAGAAACAAAAATAAAATAATCGGAATAATAAAAAGTGCGACCATAAAAAAAGAAGCAAATAAATACTATGTAAGCGTATTAATAGAAGAAGAATTAATAAAACCGATATTCATACCAAATAATATAATAGGACTAGACTTAGGAATAAAAGACTTAGTAATAACCTCAAATCATGAAAAAATAGAAAACAAAGTAAAAAACTATAATAAAAGATTAAAAGGATTACAAAAAGCTTTAGCTAGAGCTAAAGTAGGAAGTAAAAATAGATATAAATTAAAATTAAAAATACAGAGATTATATCAAAAGATAAGAAACGCAAGAAAACATTTAATACATAATATAACAAATAAACTAATAAAAGAAAATGATATTATAATCACCGAAAACTTAGATGTAAAAAACATGTATCAAAATCATCATATAGCTAAATCTTTAACAAACACGCCATTAGGAGAACTAATAAGAATACTTAAATATAAATGTAATTGGCAAAATAAAAAACTAATCCAAATAAATAGATACTATCCAAGTAGCCAAATATGTTCAAGATGTGGATACAAAAATGAGAAAGTAAAAGATTTAAGTTTAAGAAAATGGGAATGCCCAGAATGTCATACTGCACATGATAGAGACTATAATGCGAGTGAGAATATATTATTTGAAGGAATAAAACTATATATGGAAGAACTACAGGCTTAATAAATTTTGAAGAAAAACAAAATAGGGTGGCGACCATCCGATACTGGTCTATGGAGGAGTCAAAGATTCCTGTGAAGTAGAAAAATCTTACCGTGAGGTAAGATAGTCAAAATTTATTTTGACATTTGTTCTTTTTGATTATTTGTTTCTTGAAAAAAGGCAGCTTATTATATATAATTGATATAGGAGGTAAGCTGTATGAAGTTTTTGTTTAGAACGTTAGGAATTTTACTTGCTATATTAATAGTTTTAAAATTAGTTATTTTTTTATTTGATAACGGACATAAGGTTAGTTATTCAGTTGGCAATTTTAAGATTGAAGAAGAACTTAAAACTAATAGTTTATACGGAACCGATGATTATTATTTTAATGTAAAACATGAAAAGTTTAAAATGAATTTTCAGGTGCCTATTAATTATAATAAAGCGGATAAAGTTATAACAGCCATTAAATACAAAAAAGTTGGTAATATGAATTGTATTATGCCTATTTTTAAAGGTGGGAAAACGTATACTGATATTATGTGTTTAGGTAATAAAGGGGAAATTAATTTATATCATAATCTAGGCGAGAATGTTAAGAAATCTCTTTCTGACTTTGTTTCTTCTTTATCAAAATTTGGTTATAATCCAGAAGATTATGTAGATAATGCCGAAGGGAAGAAATTATCTAATACACAAATTATATATGAAGATAATATGGTAGAAAATCATTATATTGCGGTGGAAAATTATAAGGGATTAAGTTTGTTTAGTAATAAGGAAGCTTCTGTTAAGATTTTCAATAATGATATTTATAAAAAGCCTATCAAAATTTTTGGGGATAAATATTATGTAGTGGCTGATTATAATGAGGAATATAGTTTTAAAAATTTCTATATTGTCAATATTATTAATGGTAATGTTAAAGAGATACGTAGTTATAATGATATTTCCTTTGATTCTATTATGCAAGGTTTTGTTAAGGATGATGTATATTTATTTGATAAAGATGCTGAAACTCAATATAAGGTTAGCTTGAAGCATGAAAGTGTGGAAAAAGTAGCAGATAAAAACAATCTTAAATATTATAATGGCAAATGGGAGAATATGACGCTTAATGAGGCCATAGATGGTAAAAAGTTTGATAATTACTATGTGAAATCTCCTAAAGATTATGATGATGCAGTATGTTTAGGGAAGGATACTGGTTATTGTTATTTTTATAAAAAACAACCTTTGGCTGAAGGCGAAGGAGATGAGTTTTTAGTATATCGTGCTGATGTTCAAAACACTAAACTTAAAACTTATATATTTAAGACTCCATCAGTTGATAGTATAATATATTTAAATAATTATATTTATTTTAAAGATGGTGATAGTATTTATTATTACTACAATAATGGGGTTAAAAAGGTTATAACAAATTCAGAATTTGAATTTAATGATGACCTTGAGTTTGGAGTATATATTAAATAATTTTGTTTATTAGGTGATGTGATATATGGTAAGATATGTAGGTAATGGAAAACCAAAACTTGGATTGGTGTTATCTGGCGGAGGCTCTAAGGGTGCCTATGAAATAGGCGCTTGTATGGCTTTACATAAATTAGGGAAAAAACCAGATATTGTAACAGGAACATCAATTGGAGCTATTAATGGGTTGTTTGTTGTTCAAAAAAATATTAGAAAAGCTTTGAGGTTATGGAGATCTATTTCATTTTCTAAAGTATATGATGAAGATTCTTTTCCTGTATGCGAAAATAGTGATTTGACTGATATTTATAAGCTGTATGCTAAATCTTTTATCACTGAGGGAGGCATGGATATAGGGAGAATTAAGGCCATGTTTGATACTGTATATAGTCCTAAGAAGTTTTTTTCTTCACCTATTGATTATGGATTGGTTACTTTTAATCTTTCTTCTAATAGGCCTGTATTTATGACTAAAGCGGATTTAAAACCTGATACTGTTAAAGATTATGTTCTTGCTTCGGCTTCTTGTTACCCTGCTTTTAAACCGTATAAAATTGGGGATAATTTATTTATTGATGGTGGTTATTATGACAATCTACCTATTAATCTAGCAATTCAGCTTGGGGCTGAAGAAATTATCGCTATTGATTTAAGGGCAGTTGGTTTTAAAAGACCTAATGAGAAGGATGTTCCTATTACTATTATTTCACCTAGGAATAAAATTGTTTCTTTTCTGGTTTTTGATAGGGTAAGGTCACGCGAAGCTGTAAAACTTGGATATAATGATGTAATGAAAACTTATGGTGTATATGATGGTAATGAGTTTACTTTTAAGAAAAATAATTTAGTTAAAAATTATAATAAGTATGGAGAAAAGTTTTTGGATAAGGCTTATTCTCTTATGGAAGGTATTGATGAGGGAATTTTAGGCAAGATTGTATCTAGTTCAATTTTTCAGTCAATAGTTAAAGATAAATTAACTTATAAAAATTTTAATAGATTAGTTGAAAAAGCTGGTTTTTGCTTTGATTTCCCTGAGGATAATGTTTATAACATAAAGACTTATAATAAAGGGCTTTTGAATGAATTATTTAAAGTTACAGCTATTAACCTTCAAGAAATAGGGGTTAAAATTAAGAATAGAAAATTTAAGGAAATTGTTGATGTAAGACCAATAATTCGATTATTTTATGATGCTATTGCTGGTAACGATGTACGCAGTGTTGCTGCATTTTTGCCAATGTTTGCGGATGAATTTTTAATAGCTTTATATCTTTATGTATTAAAAAAATCATATCATAGTATTTATTAAAAATGATTAAACAATTTGTTTAATCATTTTTTTATGTTTATTGTTATATATTTTAATATGATAAAGAATATTTTTAAGGGTTTTATTATTGGAATTGGTAAAATTATTCCAGGAGTCAGTGGCAGTATGCTTGCAATATCAATGGGAGTATATGAACGTGCTTTAAAAATTATTTCCAATGTTAAAAAAACTAAGACATCTGATTTTATATTTTTGATAACTCTTGTAATTGGGGTTTTTATTGGTATTAGTTTGTTTAGTAAATGTGTAAAATGGGTGCTTTTTGCTTGCTATCTTCCAACAATGTTACTTTTTATCGGTTTAATACTTGGTGGTGTTTCTGATATCGTCAAGGAAATGAAGTGCGATAATAAAGGGAAAATTGTAAACGGAAAGTATATTACGGTGTTTATTTTAGCTTTTTTGTTTTCTTATTTGATTACTAAATTAGGTGCTAATACTTTTTCGTTTGGCAATTTTGAAGATGGTGTAAATTTTGCTAATATAGATAATATTTGGGTTTTGTTTAGAAATGTATTTTTATTTTTTGTAATAGGTTTGCTTGAAGCTTTTTCTTCTATTGTTCCAGGAATAAGTGGGACTGCTATTTTTATGTCTTTGGGTTGTTATGATTTGTTGCTTTCTTTTTATGCAAATATATTTAATCCCTCTTTTTGGTTGTTTGGTGTTTTCTTTTTTATCGGTGTTGTCGCTGGGGTTTTAATTTTGGCTAAAGTTATTACTTTTTTGTTTACTAAGTATAAAGTGGTTACATATTGGGCAATATTTGGATTTATGCTGGCTTCTATTGTCGTAATGATTAATATGGCATTTTTTCCTAGTGATGATTCTTCTATTGTTTATGCTTTTGGTTCGGTGCCTTTAAAGGATTTTATAGATTTTGAAAACTATTATTGGTTAAGTTTAGTTCGCTTGTTTTTCTGTTTATTTATGATTTATTTTGGATATTTTATTGGTGTTAAAATAAATCAGTTATTGGAAAGTGATTAAATAAAATGCATACAATTTAAGTAGGAGGTATTGTGTATGGAAAAGAAATTACCAAAGGTATTTGCAAATAAGATTGAAAAAGAGGTCGGAAATAATAAAAGTGTATTTTATTCTAGCAAAGATGGTTTAGGCGTGGATAATTCTGATGTTAGGGCTGAGTCTAACGAAACTGATGATTTTGCAAATCGTGTAAAGGATAATTTGGTTAAACCTAAAAACATATATCAGAAGTTAAATGATATTTTTAGTTCTTCAAGATATGTTTATAAAGCTGATGTAGAGATCACTCTTAAAGATGGTGTTGTAACTAAACGTATTATTGGAAAGAATTCGAATCATTTAATTACTATTGATAATGAATTGATTCCTATTTCTGACATTATTGATATTAAGCATAAATAAAAAAGCTTTCATATTTAAGAAAGCTTTTTTATTAAACACATTCTACGAATGTATCTTGTAAACATCTTAGGCTGCAAACGCAGTTTAAATTCATTGTAAAGAAGCTGTTAGTTGCTACATATGGTTGTGTAGCTGCTTCTGCTGTATCTGGATTGTTAGCTAATACTCTAAATGTAGCACAGCATCCATCAACTTTTTCTACTCTGAACACATTTGAACATGTTACACCTTCAGTACCACATACTACGTTTTCTTTAGTTGTAGGCATACTCCATGGTGTTCCATTTCCACAACAGGTATATAACATGATTGGTCTTGTGTTGCAACCTACTGTAGATACAGAGCATCCTAAAAATCCACGATCACAAGTATCTAGGCATGCTTCGTTGCATTCTGCGTTTTCTTGTAAGATATTTATAACTGTTAGAATTTCAGAAATGCATCTGCATTCGTTTGAATTGTTATTGTTACACATATAATCCACCCCTTCATTTATTCTCAATATAACATATGCGGAATTGTTAAAAAGGGTGTAAATGAATTACCCAAAAGTGCTATAAAATTCAAATTTTATCATTTTGTGGGATTTTGTATCATAAATTTATATAGTATAATTAGTTGTTTTATTAAATTAACTAATTATATTACTATTAAGGCGAGGTGGATATCATTGAAAAATGCTATTAATTATTTTTATAATATGATTATTGATGATATTCATCAGAATAATAAGATGTACTATTTTGATTATTTAGGATCTCATTATGCTTTGGTAATGTATGATGGTGAAGTTGAATTACTTCAGGATATTTATAATTTACATGTTGATGTTTTAAAAAGTGGGGTTTATATTCACCAAATTATTTTAAATAAAGATGGGGGAGTGGCAACGCTTATTAATGGAATTCCTTATATTATGATGAAATTACATTATGTGGATAGAGATATTGGCTTTGATGATTTAATTCCATTTTTTAATTGTTATTATAATGGTGATAGTAAACTTAGTAGAAGTAATTGGGAAGTTTTATGGTCAAACAAGATTGATTATTTAGAATATGAAATTAATCAACTTGGACAAAAATATCCAGAAGTAAGAGATACTTTTAGCTATTTTGTGGGTTTAGGTGAAACTAGTATTCAACTTGTGAATATGGTAAGTAATCATGGAGAAAATGGGCGTTTAATGGCAGTAAAATCAATTTCACATGATAGAACAAAAAATGATGAAACTTTGTTTGATCTATATAATCCATTAAATTTAGTTGTAGATTATCGTGTAAGAGATATTGCTGAATATTTGAAACACCGTTATTATGATGGATATAATATAGAAAATGAGTTAAATAATTTTTTATATTATAGTAATTTAACTGAGGATGAATATTTACTTTTTTTAGCTAGAATGATTTATCCGACGTATTATTTTGATTTATATGAAGATATTATAAGTGGTGTTAAAAGTAGTAAAGAGCTAAAAAAAATCACTAACAGAGTTAATGATTATCAAAAATTAATACAATATATATATAGTTATTATAAAAGTTTTCTGAGAATGACTCCTATTGAATGGTTAGAGAATGTTACTCACTAACTATTTCAGAGATATTTATTACTTCTTTAACATTTGGAACTTCTTCTTTAATTGCTCCTTCTATTCCGTCTTTAATTGTTATATCAATTAATTCGCATCCGGCACAAGCTCCTAACATTTTTATATATACTATGTTATTTTCATATCTAACGAATTCAATGTTACCACCGTCTGATATTAGAAATGGACGTAATTTATCAATTATTTCTTTAATTTTTTCTTCTTCTGTCATTTTATCACCTTTCACATTATATAATATATTTAGATGATAATCAAATACAACTTTGATAAGTTTAATTTTTGATATATTTTTCTTTCAATAATTTTGTGATATAATTGTAGTTAGAGGTGTTTGTATGGCAAAATATGAAAAAGGAAAAATTATCAAAGGAACTGTCACATGTATTGAGCCATATGGTGCATTTGTTTCGTTTGGGGAATTTTATAATGGTTTAATTCATATTTCAGAAATTTCAAGAGGGTATGTAAGAAATATTAATGATTTTGTAAAAGTGGGGGATCATATTTATACCGAGATATTGGATGTTGACGAGGAAGAGGCACATTTAAAATTAAGTATTAAAAATATTCAATACCGTGTGAATGGGAAGCCTAGGAAAAGAAGAATTATTGAAACTCCATCTGGTTTTAATACTTTAGCAGAAAAACTGCCTATATGGACAGAAAAAAAATTAAAAAGTATTAAAAATGGTGAAAATTCTATTGACAAATAAATTTATAAATGTTATATTTAATTACGTCCAGACGAAAATGGGCGATTAGCTCAGTTGGTTAGAGCACTTGCCTTACAAGCAAGGGGTCAT
>CAOJZV010000029.1 GCA_948466255.1 uncultured Bacillota bacterium
TACTTCTTTAAAAGATATTCACACTAGTGGTCATGGTAATCAAGATGAACTTAAGTTAATGCTTAGACTTGTTAAGCCAACTTATTTTATGCCTTTTCATGGTGAATATCGTATGCTTAAAACTCATGCTGATTTAGCAGTTGAATGTGGTATGCCAAAAGAAAATACTTTCATTTTAGGTAATGGAGACGTTCTTGTTATGAAAGATGGAAATATTAGAGTTGGTGGAAGAATTCCTGCTGGTGATGTATATGTTGATGGTAATCGTATTGGTGATATTAGTAATGCAGTTATGAAGGACCGTAAAATCATGGCTAATGATGGTATCATTGTTGTAATTGCTAACATAGATACTAAGACTAATAAATTACTTAGTATGCCAAATATTATAACTAGAGGATTTGTTTTGGTTAATGATAATATTGAGTTACTTAAAAAATTAGAAAACATAAGTAAAGATGCAATAAATAAAGTAATAAAAACTGGCGTTAATTATTCAGAAATTAAAAGTGAAATAATTAATAGTGTTTCTAATTATGTTAATACTCATACTGGAAGAAAACCAATCATTCTACCTGTAATTATGGATATTAAAAAAGACGTTAAAATTGGTTAACGTCTTTTTGCTTTTTTAAATTTACTATTTCTTCTTTAGTTAAGGCAGTAATGTCAGAAATTGTTTCTATATCCATATTTTTGCCAAGCATATTTTTAGCGATTTCTATTTGTTTTTGTTCGGCTCCTTTTTTCTCTGCTGCTTCAATATTTACTTGATTAACTTTCTCTCTGGCTTTTTCTTCATCATATAAACCTACTAATAATGGATCTTCTGAGAAGTCTATGATTCTTTCTTTCATAACTTTTAACTCCTTATCTCCTTTGGATACTTTTTCTAATTCTTTTTCTTTATCTATTGTTAGTAATAATAGTATCTTTTCTAATCTATTGATTTCTTCTTTTTTATTATAATACTTATTGGTGATTTCCTCAAGGTTTATTTGATAATTTATAAATGTTTCATCTAGACAATATTTTCCGTCTTTGCTCCGCATTTTAAATTCTACTATACTTTCGTTTCCAAATTTATTTAATTTATCTTTTTTATTAAAACATATTTGGATTATGCTTTTTATTTCTGTATAATTTTCTGCTTTATATAAGGATTTTGCGGCCAATCTGTGATGATATGAATTTCCTTTATTTAATGTTCCCTCATCTAATACTCCATTCATTTCTAAATTTATTCGATTATCTTCTATGTCTATTAATAAATCAGTTATTTTCCCTTTTTCTAAATATTTATCTTTTGGTAATTCTGTATTTACGAATCTTAGATTTTTATCTATATATGTTTTATCTATCCCTGTTATTTCCCCTATCATATATACTAATATTCCTTTTAGTTCATCCTGCTGTAATAATGTTTTAAATAAGCAGTCAGCGCATCCTGGGACTACTTCTCCTCTTTCTTTCATTTCTTTTAATTTTTCTATATTACTATTTATTAATGTTTTATATGGCATTTTACGCCTCCTTTCTTTTTAGTAAAATTTTACTAAAAAGGTAATATATAGGAATATTTGTAATTTTTCAAATACTTATTTTTTTAATTTGTATTTTTTTATATACTAAAATACCAAATCTGTTTTAACAAATTTGGTATTTTGATAGTGTTTGTTAGTTCGATTTTGGGAATTTTGTGTTGTTTAACAATTTTCACTATATTCGTATTTATATTTATTAATTCCTTTAGTAGTTTTTCCTGTATTTGTTATAATTACGCATATGTTTTCTAATTCATTTCCAGTTGATGGTAATTTTAAATTTTTATCTATATATCCCCCATTTTGAAGATTATTTAATGTTACTTTATATGTTTGGTTTGTATTTTGTGGTAATAAGTTTTTATTATCTAAAGCCCAGTTTTTTGAAGCAAGTACTATATTTTCTTTTATTTGATTATTGGCTTTTTCTTCCCCTTCTTTTATCCATGAACTAATGCTTGGAATTGTAATAAGAGCAATTAAGGATAAAAGAATTATAACGCCTAGTAGTTCTACTAGTGTAAACCCTTTATTATTCATTTATGTCACCTATCTTTTCTTCTATTCTAATTAATCTATTGTATTTACAAACTCTATCAGTTCTTGAAAGTGAACCTGTTTTTATTTGTCCTAAATTAAGTCCAACGGCTAAATCGGCGATTGTAGTATCTTCTGTTTCGCCACTTCTATGAGATATAATTGTATTATATCCATTTTGTTTGGCTAAGTTTATTGTTTCTAGAGTTTCTGTTATTGTTCCTATTTGATTTACTTTTAATAAAATAGCGTTTCCTGCTTTTTTATCAATTCCTTCTTTTAGATATTTTTTGTTTGTTACAAATAGGTCATCTCCTACTAACTGAATTTTGTTTCCTAGTCTTTCGGTTATTTTTGTAAATCCTTCCCAGTCGTTTTGATCTACTGGATCTTCTATTGAAATAATTGGATAATTTTGTGTTAGTTCTTCATAATAATCTATTAATTCATCTGTTGTTAGATTTTTATTTTCACCTTTTAAGTTGTAGTAACCGTTTTGATAAAATTCTGAAGCAGCAACGTCTAAAGCAAGATTTACATCTTTCCCTGGAATATATCCTGCTCTTATTATGGCTTTTATAACTGAGTCTAAGGCGTCTTTGTTGGTTTTAAAATTAGGTGCGAATCCGCCTTCATCACCTACATTGGTATTATATCCTTCTTCTTTTAGTACTTGTTTTAAATTATGAAATACTTCACTACCTATTCTTATTCTTTCTTTGATATTTTTGGCATTTGGTATTATCATAAATTCTTGAAAGTCTAATCCGTTATCAGCGTGCATTCCACCATTTAGTATATTCATCATTGGTTTTGGTAGTTTTTTACCCCTGCCTATATATTCATATAGTTCTTGATTATTTGCTTTACTTGCGGCTTTTAAAGTGCCCATAGATACACTTAAGATAGCATTGGCTCCTAAATTACTTTTGGTTTGTGTACCGTCTAATTCTATCATTGTTTTGTCTATTAATTCTTGATTATTTACATCTAGTCCTAATAATGCAGGTTTAATTATTTTATTGACGTTATTAACGGCTTTTAATACCCCTTTGCCCATATATCTATTATCATTGTCTCTTAGTTCTAAGGCCTCTCTTTCACCTGTTGAAGCACCGCTTGGAACACTGGCGGTTGCTTCTATATTGTTTTCTAATATTACGGTTGCTTCTACTGTTGGATTACCTCTTGAATCTAATATTTCTCTTGCGATTATATCTTTTATTTTCATGGTTATCGTCTCCATTCTATATTAATAATAACATATTTTGCTTTATAAATAAATACTTTGGTTTTTAAAGCGGTTTATTTTATTTGTTTAATCGCATATTATGTATTATAATATTAATTGAGGTGATTCTATGTTAGTAAAAGATATTTTGGAAGTTAAAAGCGCTAAAATAATTAATGGTGATGAAAATATGGTTATTAATCACTTTTCTATTAACACTAATGATATAGAAGGTTCTACTATGTTTATTCCACTAAAGGGTAATACTGATGGTCATAATTATATTATTAATGGGGTTAAAAATGGTATTAGTGGATTTTTTGTGATGAAGGGTCATGATACTATTGTTAAAGAGGCTTTAGAAATTAACAATGATTTGATTATTATTGAAGTTAATGATTGTTTAAAGGCTTTAGGAGATCTTGCTTCTAAAACTAGAGCGAAAATAAATGTTCCTGTTATTGCTTTAACTGGTAGTTTTGGGAAAACTAGTCAAAGGGAAATGATTTATAGTGTTTTAAAACAGCAGTTTAATGTTTTAAGTACTAAGGGTAATTATAATAATCATATTGGTATGCCTCTTACTTTAGTAAATTATAATAATGAGGATGTTGTTTTATTGGAACTTGGTACTAATCATATGGGAGAAATTGCTTTTTTGAGGGATATATGTAGGCCAACTATTACAATGGTTACCAATGTTGGAACAGCCCATATTGGTAATTTTAAACGTTTGAAAAATACTTTTAAGGAAAAAATTAGTATTGCTAAGGGAAGTGAATATTTTTTACGTAACTTAGATGATAATTTACTAAAAAAAGCAAAGGTTAAGGGTCCTACTATAATTGATTATAGTATTAACAATGATAATATTAATAATATTATTTATGGTAAGAAAAACAGATATACAATTAGCGTAAATAATAAAAATTATAAAGTTACTATAAATAGTAATATAGACTATTTGATTAACTATTCTATTTGTGCGTTTAATATTGGACTTCTTTTAAATATGGATATTAAGAATATTATTAAAGGCATTGATAAATTTGAATGTGCTTCTGGTCGAATGGAAAAGAAAAAAATAGGTAAAAATTATTTGATTAATGATTGTTATAATGCTTCATATGAAACTATGATAAGTGGACTTGAATATTTTGATAAAGAACCTTATGATAATAAAATTGTTATTTTAGGTGATATTTTAGAACTTGGCAGCCAGTCTAAAAAAATACACAAGGAAATTGGAAAATATATTGTTAAAAATAAATTTTGTTTTAGTGAAATTCATTTGGTGGGTCCTAATATGAAAATTGTATATAATATATTGCTTAATAAAGGATTTAATGTCTTTTATTACAAAAGCATTTCTGAGGTGGATGCTAGCATTATGGATAATAAATCTGTTTATTTAAAATCTTCTCACGGAACTGGTTTACATAAACTTATTTCTTAAGTGTTCTTTAGTTTTTGAAAAAAACTTTTATAAAGGTATTGAAAATAATTTAAAATTATAGTATAATTAACTTGCATTTGAAAAAATGCCAGTTGTCTCCGTAGCTCAGCTGGATAGAGCAACGCCCTTCTAAGGCGTGGGTCATAGGTTCGAATCCTATCGGGGACGCCATTTTGTGTCATTGACCGTTGAAATATTTCAACGGTTTTCTTTTTATATTGAATATGTTATAATCATATTATAATAATAGGAAGTGATTATGATGAATTTTGAAAAAAGAAATTCTTTGTTACCTGATTATAATGTGTTGGAACATGAGGCTTCAGAAGTTTTTGATATGTTCGAACAAATTAAGAAATGTTCTAAAGAAAAATTTGATTTAAAAGATTTGAGTGATTCTGATATTGAAGAGGTTTTATTTGAATTATATATAAATCGCTTAGAGCCTCTTCGTATGGATATTGATAAGATTATTTTACTTGATTACATTACTAATTTTTTTAGGCGTGTCTACCCTTTTGTTTATGGGGTTGTAGTAATGGCGGATGATTCTAGTTCTTTAGCAAATGACCAAAGGTTATTTGAATTTAGAAGAAAAGCGTCTAATAACAATAAACAAATTACCAGTGAAAGTTTTAATAAGTATTTTTGTTTTCTAAATAATGATAAAATAGAAAACAGTTTAAATCATGATTCTGTTTTGATTGGTGATGAATTACTTACTAGAGTACATGATAAGAAAAAAGATTTGTTTAGGGCTGAGCCAAAACATGATCCACAATTTCAGGCCGCTCATTTACCTATTGAATTTAATTTTGACGAAACTTATTGGCGTGAATATGCAGATGAATTGTTAAGCAAAAAGGATGAATTGTTATCTTATTTTGAAGAGAATGATAAAAAAGAAGCATTAAAAGATTTTTGTGAAATTGCAGATGTTTATTATCTTTATGCTTCGTATTATAAAATGGCGTCTAGTTTAGAATATGATAAAAAGAGAACAAAATAGTGAAGTTGTCAATGAAAAGTAGACACTAAAAAAGAATTATTTGAAACCCAGTTGAGTTCTATACTCAACTGGGTTTTTATATTGTAATGCATAACTTGGACGATAATTGTTATTATCCCAAACTATATCGTCAATAAATTCTTGAACTGTGGTATAATTATTTATGTCAAAATCAATATACATTTCTTTCTTAATCCAGCCGTTTTTAGATTCAATAACTGGATTATCTGTTGGTGTGCCAGCTCTAGACATAGATCTGGTAACTTTATAAGAATTAAATATATTGTTAAATGACACTGAGGAATATACGGCTCCTTGATCTGTATGGACAATAGTCTCAAGGTGTCCGTATCCTCTTTTTATTTTGTTATTTAACATATCTTTTAATGCTTCACGATGATTTAAAATACCATTTCCACACATTGATTCTCTTACATCATAACCAACTATTTCATTATTAAAAACATCTAAATAAAAGGTCCAATCATATTTCTTTTTCTTAAAGTAGAATGTTGTTGTATCTGACACTACTTTTTCAAATGGTCTACAAGTTTTCCAATTACCATTAATTATATTTGAATATTTAATTGATTCTTCTCCTGGCCTTTTGTATTTATAATGTTTAGCTTTAGATTTTATATTTAATATCTTACATACTTTATGAACAAGATTGGATGATACACACCATCCAGTTTCATCCCTTATTATCTTGTTTATTCTATGATAACCATAACTTGGTTTTCTTTTATGAATATCTATAATTAGTTCGCCTAAATTTTTTCTGTTTATTTCATAATTATTTAATATATCTTTATTTTTTAACCATTTATAATAACCTGATCTAGATACTTTCATTATTTCACATAAAGACTTTATGTTGTATTCTTTGCTTAATAATTCTATTATTTCATATTTTGCTTGTGTTACTTCATGAATTTTACATACGTACCATCTTCTTTCATTAGGAATCCTTTTTTTAACATTTCATTCTCGATTCTTAGTTTCATATTTTCATATTCAAGTTGTTCTTCTTTTGTAAGGTTTTTCTTATTATAATATTTTGCTAATGGATTATTACGTTTTCTTTTTGGTGTTAATCCTTCCATACCATTTTCTCGGTATGCTTTAATCCAATTATTTATCATTCCGTTGTTTAGTCCTGTTTCTTTTGTAATTTGGCTTGTGCTTTTTTCAAAATCTAATGCTGGTTTTATAATTTTATATTTTTCTTCGGCAGTCCATTGCTTAAATTTTTGTCCTTTACTTGCCACTGTCATCATCTCCTTTAATTAATTATATCAAACAAAAAAGTGGAACATCTTTTTTTATGTCCACTTTTATCTTACAACTTCA
>CAOJZV010000030.1 GCA_948466255.1 uncultured Bacillota bacterium
TATTATATCAAAAAGCCGCACCTTAATGGTGCGGTTGAGATTTTAATTTAAGAAAGGAAACTATAGAAAAATAGTTTCCTTTTTAATAAAAAAGAGCTTTATGCTCTTTAAATTTTACGATATAATCCAATGGCTTTACCTAAGATGATTACATTATTCAAAATAATTGGGTCCATTGTATCATTTTCAGGTTGTAATCTAAAATGATCTTTTTCTTTATAATATGTTTTTAATGTTACTTCGTTTTCGTCTGTCATTGCTACAATAATTTCACCATTGCGGGCTGTATTACGTCTTTCGACAATAACAACATCACCATCTAATATTCCAGCATTTATCATACTAGTACCACTTACTTTTAAAGTAAATACCTCTTTGCCTTTCGGAAGTAAATATGAAGGTAGACTAAAATATTCGTCTGGTGTTTCAATAGCTTCAATAGGGGAACCTGCTGTTATTTTTCCTAACAATGGAACTTCTACAACTTTTTCGTTTTCTGGAATGTATTCATTTTCAACTAATAATTCAATAGCTCTATTTTTGGAATTATCTTTACGGATGATTCCTTTTTTTTCTAGATTTTTTAAATGCGCATGAATTGTAGCGGGCGAATTAATTCCTAATGCTGAACCGATTTCCCTAACTGTTGGTGGGTAACCATGCGATACAATATATGATTTTACATAGTCAAGAACATCTTTTTGACGGTTTGTTAAATTTTCCATATATATCCTCCTTTATCCTCTATACACATATTAACACATTTTTCGTAAAAAGTCAAACATTTGTTTGAAGTAACTATTGACACGAATATTTGTTCGTGATAAGATGTAAGTAATGAAGGGGAGGAATAGACTATGGAAATGATTAAAAACAAAGTTACAATCGGACTTATTGTTATGTTATTAGGAGTGTCTTATATAGGGGCAATGGATAACAATCATTTAGAAGAAAATAATGAAAAACCGATTTCTGTAAATGCATAAATTTTATTTTAAAAATAATTTAAATTTGCTATAATATTTATGAGGGATGTATATGAATAAAACAGTAGCAAATTTAAAATCTTTAGGAATTGATATGATTGATAAAGCAGGGAGTGGGCATCCGGGAATTGTATTATCAGCTGCGCCTATTATATATACAGTGTATGCTAATCATATGCATGTAAATCCAAAGGATCCTAATTGGCTTAATCGTGATAGGTTTGTTTTATCAGCGGGTCATGGTTCGGCACTTTTATATGCATGTTTATATATGTTAGATTTTATTACTTTAAAAGATTTGAAAGAATTTAGACAAATTGGTTCAATTACTCCAGGGCATCCTGAAGTAGGTATTACTCCAGGAGTTGATATGAGTACTGGCCCATTAGGTCAGGGTATTGCATCAGCAGTAGGAATGTCTATCGGTTCAAAACATTTAAAAGAGAAATTTAAAGATACTAATTTAATAGATTACTATGTATATGTATTATGTGGTGATGGTGATTTAATGGAAGGAGTTAGTTATGAAGCTGCTTCTTTAGCTGGTACTTTAAATTTAGATAATTTAATTGTTTTATATGATTCAAATAATACTAGTTTAGATGGAAATACAAATATGACATTTACTGAAGATGTTAGAGAACGATTTGACGCGATGGGCTGGTATACTACTTTAGTTAAAAACGGGAATAATATTAATGAAATTGATAGAGCTATTAAAAGGGCTAAAAAAAGTGGACTTCCTTCTTTAATTGAAGTTAAAACAGTTTTGGGGGATGGCTCATTAAATGAGGGAACCAATATGACTCATGGAAAACCATTAGAAGATTCTGATATTTCACAACTTAAAAGTAAATTAGGAATTCCTGATGTACCTTTTTGGATAGAAAATCCAGCTATACGTGAATTTCGCGAAAAAGTTTCTAGTAGAACTATGGAAAAATATACTTTATGGTCTAAAGAATATAAAGGTTATTTAAATAAAAAATCAAAAGGCAAAAAAGAACAAATTAATAATTTCTTTAATAAGGAAGTTACTTTTAGTGTGAAAGATAATCCTTTTGAAATGATAGATATGGAGGCTACACGTGATAGTAGCTATAGAATTCTTAATTTTTTAGCGGATCAAACTGACTTATTATTTGGTGGTAGTGCAGATTTATCTAGTTCAAATAAGACTTATATTAAAGATGGTGGTGACTTTAGTAAAGATAATTATAATGGAAAAAATATATGGTTTGGTGTACGCGAACATGCAATGGGTGCTATTTTAAATGGAATTGCTTTAACTGGATATTTACCTTTTGGTTCAACGTTTTTAACTTTTTCTGATTATTTAAAACCAGCAATTAGAATGAGTGCACTTATGGATTTGCCAGTTACATATATTTTTACACATGATTCTATTAATGTTGGCGAAGATGGCCCAACACATGAACCTATTGAACAATTATCTAGTTTAAGGTCTATTCCTAATTTTACAGTTTATAGACCAGCTGACTTTAAAGAAACTTTAGGAGCTTATAATGCAATTTTAGCTTTAAAAAAGCCTAGTGCTTTAGTTTTGTCTAAGCAAAAAGTAAAGCAAATAGGTGGAACAAGCGTTAAAAAAGTAATAAATGGTGGCTATATTGCCCTTAAAGAAAAAGAAAATTTAAATGCTATTTTAGTTGCTACTGGTAGCGAAGTTAGGACTTGTATAGATATTGCTGAAGAACTTTATGAAGAGGGATATGATATTAGAGTTGTCTCTATGCCTTCTATAGAACAGTTTATGAAAAAGACTAAGGCTTATAAATATAATGTTTTACCAGCAGGAATTAAAACATTCTTTGTTGAGGCTGGAAGTTCTAGTGGCCTTAGAAAATTTGTTTCTAATGACAAATATTTAATTACTGTAGATTCTTTTGGGAAAAGTGGAAAATCAGAAGATGTTTTAAATAAAATGAGTTTTAACTATGATAAAATAAAGAAAAGAATTAAGGATTTGTTGTAATTTTTCTTGAAAAAATGCATATTTTCTAGTAAAATACTTTATAGGAAGGAATGATAGAATGGGAGCATTTTTAATAGATTTACTACAAATTTTGGGTGGATTAATTGTTGGTGCAATTGCAGGTTTCTTTATTGCTAAACATATTTTTAAGAAACAATTAAAAGAAAATCCACCGATTAATGAACAAATGATTAAGGCTATGATGTCTGGGATGGGAAGAACTCCTAGTCAAAAGCAAGTAAATCAAATGATGAAACAAATGCAGAAATATATGTAAAATATATTTCTTTTTTTGAATTTGACATTTATTTTTTTATTGTGTATAATATGCCTCGTGATTTTTTGAAGGGGGAAAATTATGAAAAATGATATTATTTTAACACCTAGACAAGTACTTGATTTAAAAGAAGAGCTTATAAAAGCTAAAGAAGATTTAGAACAAGCGCAAGAACACCTTGAAAGTTATAGAGAAACTGAGCGTTTTACATGTAGTTATGGTGATGAAAGCTTGAGCACTGTCGATGATAGTTACTACCATAGAATTGCTAGTTTAGTAACTAGAATTGAAGAAATTGAAACATTTTTAAATGATTACATTTTAGCTAATCCAAGTGGTGATACTGTTCAAATTGGTAGTATAGTAGAATTTGCTGACCGTAATTTAAAATTAATGGTAATTCAAAGAAAAGTAACTTATACTTATAATGAACCTATTAAAGAAGTATCTATTGAGTCACCAATTTTTGGGGCAATTTATGGGCATAAAGTTGGAGATGTTTGTGAATACACTGTAAATGGTAAAGCTTTGAAATGTGTAATTGGTAAAATTGATAATGATTCAAATAAGGTATTAACTAGAAAGTTATTTGAAGAAGCAAAGGAACAAAAAGTTAAAACAAAATAACAATGTTTAAAAAAACATTGTTTTTTCTTTGTTTTCGCATATATTATATTTTGATTTTTACATATAATATTTAAGGTGGTTTGATGATTATAATTGGAATTATTGGAAGACCTGTTACCATAGATGGAAATAATGGAGTTATAGCTTATAAAAATTTATGTGATAAGCTTTTTAATTATGGTGTTTTTCCAGTATGTTTAATTCCAAGTATAAATGATGATTTAACTTTTAATGATGAAGATTTGTTAAGACTTAAGAAAATGATTCATTTTTGTGATGGTATTATTCTTCAAGGTGGGGAAGAATTTAATGATTTAGATAAAGCAATTACTAAATATTTATATGATAAAAATATTCCTGTTTTAGGCATTTGTTTAGGTATGCAAATAATGGGAAGTGTGTTTAATGGGACTATATTAAAAGATGCTAATCATAATGTTAGTAAAGATTATGTTCATTATGTTAAACTTGATAAAAATAGTAGGATTTATGAAATAATTTTAAAGGATTATATTTTTGTCAATAGTAAACATAATGATAGAGTATATTCAACTGATTTAGACATTTCTGGTTATTGCGGAGATGTTATTGAGTCGTTAGAGGATAAGAATAAAGATTTTTTTATTGGTGTTCAGTGGCATCCAGAATTTTTGAATGATGAAAATAGCGATAGACTATTTTTAGCCTTTATAGATGCTTGCAAAAGCAACCAAAATAATATATAATTTATTAAGCGAGGTATAGATTATGAAAATAAAATATGAATTAATAGGGAATGATGGGAGAGCAAGATTAGGTAAATTACATACAAATCATGGTACTTTTGATACCCCAATGTTTATGCCTGTTGGAACGCTTGCAACTGTTAAAACTTTAACGCCAGAGGAACTTAAAGAAGTTCATAGTGGGATTATTTTATCTAACACTTATCATTTATGGCTTAGACCTGGTGAGGATATAGTTGCTAAAGCTGGTGGTCTTCATAAGTTTATGAATTACGATGGACCAATTTTAACTGATAGTGGGGGATTTCAAGTATTTTCTTTGGCAAAGAAAAAGGATATAATTGAAGATGGTGTTTATTTCAAAAGTCATATCGATGGTAAAAAGTTATTTTTGACTCCGGAAAAATCTATTGAAATACAAAATAAACTAGATAGTGATATAGCAATGAGTTTTGATGAATGTATTCCTTATCCAGCTGATTATGAATATGCGAAAGCAAGTACGGAAAGAACTTTAAGGTGGGCCAAAAGAGGAAAAGATGCTTTTAATAATGAAAATCAATCTTTATTTGGAATTGTTCAGGGCGGAGAGTATCCTGATTTAAGAAAATGGAGTGCTGAAGAGACTGTAAAATTAGGTTTTGATGGTTATTCTATTGGTGGTACTAGTGTTGGTGAAGGTAAAGATGTTATGTATAAAATGATTGATGACGCCATTAAATATTTACCCGAAGATAAACCTAGGTATTTAATGGGTGTTGGAGAACCTGCTGATATTTTAGAAGGTATAGAACGTGGAATTGATATGTTTGACTGCGTACTTCCTACAAGACTTGCTAGACATGGAAATGCTTTTACTCATACGGGTAAAATAAATTTAAAAAATCTAAAGTATAGAGAAGATTTTTCACCTTTAGATGAAGAGTGTGATTGTTATACTTGTAAGAATTATTCTAAAGCTTATATTAGACATTTATTTGTAGCTAAAGAAAGTTTGGGTGGAAGATTACTTTCTATTCATAATATTAGATTTTTAATAAGACTTACTGAAGAAATAAGAGAGTCTATTAAAAATGGTAATTTCTTAGAATATAAAGAAAATTTCTTAAATAGATATAATAATAAATAACTTTTTTAAGTTATTTTTTTGTACACTAAATGTAAAATTTAAATAAATTTTGTTTTTAATAAGAAAAATAAGGTATAATAAAATTAGAAAGTAGGAGGAAAATAAAATGAGCCAAACAAAAAAGAGAAATATAATAATAGGGGCATTATGCACAGTATTACTATTAATGGTAGTAGGATATGCAGCATTTCAAAGTGTCTTAAAAATAAATGGAACAACAAATATTAGTTCAGATTGGGATGTAAGAATAACAGCTATAGAACAAACAGCGAGTGTAGGAGCAACTGATAAAGAGGCTCCATCATATGATAATACAAAAGGACTATCAGCCACATTTAATACAAACTTAACAAGTCCAGGAGATTATGCAACATATAAAATAACAATAACAAATAGTGGATCATTAGATGCCGTATTAAAAAATATAACAATGCCAGAAAATACAAACAACGATATAAAATTTTATTTAAATAAAGATCAAAATAACGCAGATATTACAGGAGCACTAAAAGAAAATGATACTCTTACAAAATCATCAGAGTCAAATAATGTAGGATATGTATATGTAACAGTATTATATAAAGACTATGCAAACCAACAAACAGCAGAGACAAAAACGGCAAGTATGACAATATCATTTGATTTTGAACAAATAACTGGGGGATTAGACAATCCAATAGTTCCAACTGAAGAAGTGGCGTATACATTTGGTGGCAATGTTAACATTGGCGATTCAATAAGTTCAACCAGTTCAAGCGAAATCCCAAATACTACATTTTTCTTTAAGCATATAATAAGAAATGAAAAGGTAGAACGTTCTGAATTATGTTTTAAAAAGGATGAACAAATATATTGTTTAAAGCCGAATGAATACGAAACAAGTAAAAATATACTATTAACAGCATTTAATCAAGATGAATGCACATTAGATGATAATGGAATAGCTTGTCAAAATTCCCTTTTTGAAAATAGCGCCACTGTTGCTGGGTCAGTAACTGTCATAATGCCTAACTCTGGTTGCAGCGCAAGAGGGGACATTGACTCTTCAGGCAATGCATTAAGTTCTTTTATTGGACCTTGGTGCTAAATATAATATAATACCAAAACAAAAAGACTCAAAATTAAAGTGACGATAAGTCACTTTTTTTGTATACAAATGTAAATTTTCTCATAAAATTCTGTTTGTAATGATTAAAATAAGGTATAATAAAAATAAAGTAGGAGGAGAATATGAACGGAACAAAAAAGAGAAATATAATAATAGGGGCATTATGCACAGTATTACTATTAATGGTAGTAGGATATGCTACATATCCTTATACA
>CAOJZV010000031.1 GCA_948466255.1 uncultured Bacillota bacterium
GAGGTAGAATTAGATTATTAAAAAGTGGTGCGGTTGAAATTTTAAAAAAAGAAAAACAGCTTAGCTGTTTTTTTTCTCTAATTTACCCTTAATAAATGCATATATAATTGGAATTATAGAAATAAATACAATTGCAATAATGATTAAACTAAAATGTTCAGCAACAAAAGGAATATTGCCAAAGAAATAACCTAAACATAAGAATAAAGTTACCCAGGTAATTCCTCCTAAAGCATTAAATGTAATAAATTTTTTATAATCAAGTTTTCCCATACCAACAACAAAAGGGACAATAGTTCTAATGATAGGCATAAATCTAGCAATAAATACAGCTAGACTACCATATTTAGCAATTAAAGCATCAGCTTTATCAAGATTTTCTTTTTTAACAATCGTAAACTTTTTATTATCTAAAAGTTTTCGCCCAAAATGTTTACCAATTTCATAGTTTACAGTATCACCGATAATTGCAGCTAGAATAATTAAAATCATTAAAAACCAAAAGTTAAGCTGTCCAATTCCGGCAAAAGTACCAGCTGCAAAAATTAAAGAATCACCTGGTAAAAAGGGTAAGAACACTAGACCAGTTTCACAAAAAATAACCGCAAATAAAATTAAATATACTAAAGCGCCATAATTGTTAATAAATAAACCAATATAATCATCACAGTGTAAAATAAAATCAACAATAACCATTTTGTACCTCCCGAGTAAACTACATTATTATAACATACATATAACAAAAAGGTCAAAGGGTTGACTATCAATTTATAACAGTATATAATATCATGCATATAAGTGGGGGAAGTGGGAACTAATATGAGAACAAAAACAAATCAAATTAGAGATGCTGTAGTAAGCATACTAGCATTCGAAATAAAAATATTTGAAAACACAGAGATTTTAAAGAAAATAGAAAAAAGTATGCAAGCATTAAAAGAATTAGAAATTACAGAACTTGCCAAACAATCCGGTTATCAAAACACTCTTGTGGAACAATATAAAAAAGCATGTGAAGAAGCTTTATCATATTCCTCGTTAGAACAAGCAGTTTGGAATGGTATTGATTGTTTTTCGTATGAATTAAATGAAATTTTCCCACCAATAATTGAAGATTTGGGAGATTTTCTATCAAAATACACAAATGCTTCTCAAATATATGAAGTAAATCAAAGATTAACAGAACTTTTTTGTCAAAAATGTATAGAATTACATGAAAAATATAAAGAATATGAAAAAATACCTAAGGATGAGTCTATAATAATTGATGATGATGAATATAACGCAATGGCTAATTATGCTGACTTTGTTGAAAATAATCCATTATATAAAGCAATAAATGATCAAATCAAAATGAAAAGAATTATAAAACTTCAAGAAAGTATAGATAAAGCCAGTGACCCAAAAGACGCTAAAGAAATGATTGAAGAAAAATTTATGTTAATATATGCTAATAAAGAAATCCATGATAAGCTACTCGAAGTGCAAATGAATCCATATTCATTATTAGAAGTTCCAGATGATATTTTAATAGAAGAATTAAAAATAGATGAAAAAAGATTTAAAGGCCAAAAAGAAGTACAATATATAGATGAAATTAATCAACTTATAGATTTTATGTGGGAACAAGTATTTGAAGATGTAAGCGATATTAAACAAATAATAAAAAGGAATTGTGATTTAGAATTTGTTTATTTCTTACTAACACAGTTATCTACTAAATCCCTTGTTGCTTTTTCAAAAGAAACTCAGGAAATATACAATGGAGATCAAGAGAAAAGATACTTGTTTATTATTAATGCCATTAAAGAAATTTTAAGTGAAAGAAAAGATTATAAAAAAACACCTGCCGAAATATTAGAAGAAACAACATGTTTTCCTTTGTCAGAAAATCTTGTAGAAAAATTTGTTTCGCTAATAAAATTATCAGAATTAATTATTAATAAACTTAATATACTGTGTGATTTAGAAAAGAAAAATTTAAAAACATCAAAAGAATTTGAAGAAAATAAAAAAGAACTAGAATCATATTTAGAATTTGAAGCCGATACTTTAAAAGAATTTGATTTTAACATTGATGAAAGAGAAACTTTAATCCAAGTTTTAGATAATTTTTTAGGGCTATTACTTAAAGACGAAAATAATAGTTATCTTGTTAAAAATAGAATTATTAATATGTTTCCTAAAACAAACTCTAGCGAAGAACATGAAGAAGAAATTTCCTCTACAATCAATCATGCATTTATTTTAAAAACATTAAAACAATTTGATGAAGCAATTCAAAAAGAGACAGACCCAAAAAGAAAAGAAAGTTTAATTGAAGAAAAATATTTACAGTATAGTTTTAATAGATGTATAAACTATGATATAGTTAGTGCTGATTTTGATTTATCTAAAGTGACAGTTTTAGATGATATAACAATGGCTGATTTATTAAAAATGCATGACTTTGAATATGCATGTAGTAAAAATATCGAGTTATATGCATTAGGAAAAGCAATTCTTTATGAAATAGCCGATAGCGAAAAACATTATTCAAATCTAGGTTATATAACATATAGAAAAATTTGTTTAGAAGAAATTTTAAAAAGCCTTAATATTGAAAATATACTTGATTTGGAAAGCCATTATGATAATCAAATTAAAGAAGCAAGTAATAAACAAACAGTAGAAAGAACATTTGGAATAAAAAAATTATTCAAAGAATTAAAACCTAGATATTTGTAAAGATAAAACACCCAAAGGTGTTTTATTTTGACTAAAGTTATAAAATGTATAAAAGTATGATATAATTAAAATACGAAAGTTGGAGATAAATATGATAAAACAAAACATATTATTCACAAAAACTGAAGAAGGGGAAAACCGTTTTAAAAATATTTTAGATTTTATAACTTGGGCGAAAAAAGAAACTGAAGAAAAAAGAATTGCTGTAAAAAGCGAAATAGATGAAATAAAACCTGAAGATATAATTAATTTATATAATTTTATTAATTTTTATAAACAAACTAAACCTATTTGTGAGTCAGTAACAGAACAATATAATGAAAAACTACTTAATCAAAAATATGAAGAATTAAAAGAAGCAGCTTTAGAATTTACAAGAATAAATAAAGATGGCAAATATTTAAGAGCTTCTTTAGTAGGCCTTGGATATCAAACTACAAATAAAGAAGATAATTACTATAAAGATTTAGCTTCTGCCTTAGAAATATTTCAAACATCTATTTTGATTCATGATGATATTATAGATAACGCTAAAATAAGAAGAGGAAAAGAAACAATACCAGTTTCATATGCTAAAAAATATCAAAATCCAACAATCAATAAAGAAACATTTCAAGAAAAGCAAAATAATTTTAGTAATTCAATGGGAATATGTATTGGCGATCTAGGTTTTTATATTGCTAATCAAATAATAATTAGAGTTTATAAAGATAATTCAAATTTTACAAAATTATTAGATTACTATAATGACATGGTTATAAATACATGTAAAGGTGAAATGTTAGATATAATTTTACCATTTAAAGAAGAATATTTTGAAACCAATCAAAATCTTGAAAGTAAAATAATGGAAATATATAAACTAAAAACTGCATGGTACTCAGTTATTGGGCCCTACTGTTTAGGACTTATTCTTGGTGGCGCAAAAGATGAGCATATTAAAAAAATGGAAGAAATACTTTTGGAAGTCGGAATAGCCTTTCAAATTCAGGATGATCTTTTAGGTATTTATGGTGATGAGAAACAAATCGGAAAATCTATAACATCCGATTTAGAAGAATATAAACAAACAATTTTGTATTCATACACTATGAATACAAAATATAAAGATGATCTCCATAAATATTATGGTAAAAAAATAAAAGAAAAAGATATAGAAAAAGTAAAAGAAATATTTGAAAAATCAGGCGCTAAAAAATATGCTAAAAATAAAATGATAGAATTATTTAAAAATAGCGAAAATCAAATTAGTAAATTAGATTTCATAAGTGACAAAAACAAAAGTATTTTAAAAGGATTTATAATATATTTAAAAAATAGAAACAAGTAAGGAGTAATAAAATGAAGAAAAAAACAATTATTATAATCACAGTAGTTTTAGTAATTTTAATAGTTATAACAGGTCTATATTTTTTGTTAAACAAAGAAACAGATAATATCAAATTTAAACAAGAATATGAAAGTTTAAATTCAAAAAAAGGATATCTAGACATTGAAATACCAAAAGATAACAACATAAAATATGTAAGTTTTGATGAATTAATGGATGTTTTAGAAGACGGGACTGGAATAATTTACTTTGGATTTCCAGAGTGCCCATGGTGTCGTAATGCCCTACCAGTATTATTAGAGGCTGCTAAAGAAAATGAAATTCAAAATGTTTATTATTTTAATGCTAAATCCATAAGAGATGACAAAGAACTAAAAGATGGGAAAATAGTAACCAATAAAGAAGGGACAAAAGAATATTATGAATTAGTTGATAGATTAAAAGACAATTTAGGTGTATATGAAGGATTAGAAGATGATAGTATAAAAAGATTATACTTTCCAACTGTAGTATTTGTTATGGGGGGGAAAGTAGTTGGCACACATATTGGAACAGTTGATTCACAAAAAGATCCTTCTAAACATTTAACAAAAAAACAAAAACAAGAATTACTAAATATTTATAACGAAAATATAAATAAAATATATGGTACTTGTGATACAGAAAAAAGCTGTTAATCAGCTTTT
>CAOJZV010000032.1 GCA_948466255.1 uncultured Bacillota bacterium
CAGCGTCATTAAATTCTTTAAAAAGAAGACCAAGACCAAAAATATTAAGCATATTGCACTTAATTTCATATCTAACAAAGCGACGAAACGTTAAAGGTATTTCAGCCCACTCTTGAGCAGTAGTTAAAAATATGATTTGACGTTTACGCATTTGACAAAGAAAATCAATAACATCTTTATCAAGCTTAGAACCTTTTTGTAATTCTGAAAAGATTTCATCATAAACAAAAACTAATTGCTTATCATTATTTTTATAATCAATTAATAAATAAGCAAGATGTTCAGCACGTACAGAATCAAATCCCTTTTTTACAGCTAATTCTTTTAATTCGTCAACATTAGACCATACAGAGTCAATAATTTCTTTAAGAATAAGCAACTCTTTAAAGCCGGTAAAGAAAAAGTAATCAATGTTTTTTATGTCTTTAACATTGCAAAAAACACATATATTATCTTTATTGTCTAGTAAATACTCAACTACACTATAAGTTTTACCTTTTCCTTGTTTTCCGTCATAGCAATAAACACCAAAATTGCCTCGTTTTGGAGAAAAACCCTTATAAAGAAAGGTTTTATATTTAATTTTAACTTTGTTCTGGATTTTCCACGCAAATAGCAAAATAATAGCTATAAGCAATAATACTAAAACTATTTTTATCATATTATCACACCTTCAATTTATCGTACCATTTTATGGCTAATTTAATAGTAGAAACAATTAACGGAGCAGTTAGTGAAAATGTCATATAACCGACAAATAACCCAACTACAGTATCATTCAAACCAAACCAACTCATAGCCCAAGGAATAGTTCCACATACCCAATTAAAGAATTCGGAAACCATATATAACCCATCAGCAACAGAAGGTAAAGTATTTTCAATAAGTGTATCGATAGGAAGTAAGATAATATTTACTAAACTAATAACAAGACTGAAAACACCTTGTAAAATAGCATTTATCACAATGACATCACCTCAACCCTATCTTCTTCCGGATCCTTAAGACTTTGAACTAATAAGAACATTTGACGTATAATCAAATAGCACAACAAACCACCTTCTACTAAATTAAGGAAGTCCTGGACTTCGGTAATTCTCGACCAAAAATCGCAACCACTAGGAACAGAAAAATCCTTTCCTTCATAAGAAGCAGTTAATGGAGTACATTCTTTAGATAACATTTTATTAATAGCGACTAAAGGTGCAGTTATAATGCCACTTAACCCTCCGTGGTCAGTATCTTGAAACGAATTAAAAAATCCACTTGCTGAGTCTAAAGATGAATCAACATTAGAATCAGTTATAGAATCGTTAACGTCATCAAGCTTATCTTGTGTTTGCTTATTTGAATCAATAATATCTTGTGTATTCTTATTTTGATTATCAATAACTTTATCAGTATTATTGTTGTTATTGTTAATTATAGAATTAGTTGAATTATTAATTGTACTATTAATAGCACTTGAATCAGTAACAGCTTGTACGACGAAATTTTCAGCTGAAACAAGTCCAGCAGTTGAGCGTTGATTTAAATAAAAATCAATAATGACTAAATTCCAATTATTTCCATGAACTTGACCAGTACAATGAATATCAAAGCCAACGCTATAATGGTCTTCATATCGTGAATCATTATGATAACTTATACTACACCAATTAGTAATATTTGATGAGTTTGTTGAACCTTTCAAAGTTACCATATAAGACGAAATGTTTAATGAAGCGGCGTTATTTGATTGAGCTGAAAGAACACCACTAAAAGATACATCAATATAAGCTTCATCAAAGATAAATGATGTTTTTTGAAATCCAAAGCCGTTAAAATTAGAAGTGTTCAAATAGCTACAATTAGTACAAGAATTATTAACGCCACCCCAAGAATTTATCAAATCAATATTAGTAGAAGCGTCTACTCGACAAATTCCAATAAATAAGAAAACAAGAAAAGCAATAAATATATAAGTAAAGCATACAAATATACCCAATATCTTGCTAGAAAATCTTTCATCTTCATTCATTAAAACACCTTCATTCCTCTAAAAAATCTTTTTATTAAATTATTAATAGGAATATAAATAATTAGAATAATTAAAACAAAAACAACAAGTATATCCATAATGTCATTACGATACATATACTCATTTGTTAAATTACCTTTATCAAAGCAGACAGGTAAATTAGTATTGTAATTACCCCATTGTTGCAATCCATCTCTTTCAAGATAATGACTATTTATAAAATAATCTTTATAATTAGATGATGAATTGGATTGAGGCATAGTCTTATATGCTCGTATGGTATCTTTATCATAAATAGTATAACAAGCATATTCATTAAAATTATCAATGGGTAAATAGATTTTCGACATTAGTCTTTCACCGTCCTTAAAAGGTCACCAATGATACCAAAAACTAATAAAAATGGTAAATACCACCCCAAGAAGTCTATAAAATCAAATATAAGACCATATATAATATCAAACATATTAATTCTCCTTTCAAAAAAAGCTAGGTAATACCTAGCAAAGATTACTTTTGACGTTCAAGTTTTCTGAAACGACCTTTAATAAAATTAATACCAAAAATCGCTGCAGCAGTTAAACCAATGATAGGTAATAAAGCAATAAATTGGTCAACTATATTACCAATACAAGTAGTTAAAGCGTCGCCAGCTTTTGTAATTTGTTCAGCAGTCATACCACCACTACCAGTTGATGTTGCAGTATCAGCTAAAAATTGTATAGCAAGTAAATGCATATCAACATTCCTTTCTATTTATTTTTTATCTTATAAGCTAATTGAATTAACTTATTTGATAACGTATTTTTAATGCTCCTTTTAAAATAATGATAATGGCCAAACAAAGTTGGTCGATAAAGTCTGTCTATTTTTTCATAATACTCAGACCAGGAGCTAACGACAAACATTTTTCCTTTAGTACAAATAGTTGCATAAAGTAGAGTTTGACCACGTCGATTTTTATTTCCTATATCTAAGTTAAAGGGTGGAAATTCTTGAATTCTATGAAAATACTTATTCTGGTTTTTCGTTAGATAAGTTAATTTCATAATTATTCTTTTTATCAATTAATTTAATTGGTACAAAGATTTGGTTTAGGGGATTTTTATAATCTTGTTTCATTTCGCCAACTAAAGTAAATTTCTTATAAATACTACCCTTATCTAAATATTTAAAAACATCATCTTGAACATATACATTATGTTCAGTATCGCCTATAAAGTTATCGCCATCAGCTATCATAAAATCTTCTAAGAAAACATAACCTAACCTATAATATTGGCGTCCTTTATCAGTTTTACCTTTCAAGATGTTTAATAGTAATATTTCATATTGCATAATTTAGCTCCTTTCTTAGCTAGCATATTGCTTGCTTAAATAAATAATAACAAAAGTGCTAGCATATTGCAAGCATAAATTTTATAAAAAGTATACTATCATACAGCTAGAGGAGTGATAGCACTATGAACAAAGATGTAATATATGTAAGAATTGACGAAGATTTAAAGAAAGAATTAGATATGATAGCACTAGAAGAACAAAGAAGTTTAAATAATCTAGTAGTATTGATATTAAGTAAATTTGTTGAAGAACATAAAAAAAGTAGCAATTAAGCTACTATTTTTATTTACATTTCTCTAAATAATTAATAAGTTCATTGACATCATAAGCTAAATCAAATTCACCAGAATTAATTAATTTATCTTCAATTTTCGATAATTTCCAAATAATATTTTGAAAAAAAGCACTTGTAACAATTGCAGCCATATAAATTTTAATCCTTTCTAATAAAAGTAATATATATTAAATAAATATTAAGTAATATTAAATATAAAATAAATATTATATGTAATATTATATAAATTATTGCGTTCATTCTTGCGTATCACTCCCTATTATGTTAACCTTTTAATTTTAACTTCAGAAACTAACATATTATGTTCTG